>JAJYPE010000090.1 GCA_021795585.1 Actinomycetes bacterium
AGCGCTCGATTGAGAAGATAAGCGTGACGTTGACGCTTGTGCCTTGCGCCACGGCCTCCTCGATCGGCCCAAGCCCTTCGGAGGTCGCGGGTATCTTTATCATCACGTTCGGCTCGGCGATCGCCGAGCGCATCGAGCGCACCGCCGTGAGCGTGGGGCCCGACTGGTAGGCGAGGTCGGGATCGACCTCGATGGATGCCCAGCCGTCTTTGCGGCCGGTGGACCGATAAACGGGTGCGAGAACGCGCGCGGCCTGGGAGATGTCCGACTTGGCCAGCTCCAGTGCGATGGACCGCGAATCCATGCCGGTCGCCGAGAGGGCACTTATCTGCGCGTCATACAGATCGGTGGAGGCGATCGCCGCAGCGAATATGGCCGGATTCGACGTCAGCCCGACGATGCCATTGGAGACGAGTTCGGCCAGCTTGCCGCTCTCGAACCAGTCCCGCGTAATGTTGTCGATCCACGGGGAAGTTCCCAGCGCGGCCATCCGGTGCAGGCTGGTCTGGATGGGGACGGATTCTGCCACGGGCGTTCCTCCTGAGCTCTGGCCCCCATCCTACCCCGGCGCGGGTTGCTGGCAGAGGTGGAGGCGTTTGTGCTGGGGTGCAATGGCTTTCGGTTCGTCATCGGAGATGTTTTCGCCGCTATTGTGGGCCCATGTCCGGGCCCCAGCAGCACAGGCCAAGCGTGCAGGTCCCACCCGCGTGCGATTTGACGCTTGGCATGGAGTGCATCGACAAGGCGACCCCGGGCCTCTCGGTCTGGCGCATGCAGGCTCACGAACGCTTCGCCAACCCGGCAGGTGTCATGCAGGGCGGGTTCATAGCCGCTTTTGTGGACTCGGCCATGGGCGCGGCGACGGTTACCTTTGCCGACCGGAAGATCATCTCGTCCAACACCAATCTCTCACTCAGCTTCATGAGGGCGGCCAGGATTGGCTCCGAGCTGACCTGCACGGCGCGCGTGGTCTCCGGAGGGCAGACCATCCTTTTCGTCGAGGCCGAGGTGATCGACGACGCCGGAAAGCTGGTGGCTCGCGGTCAATCCACCTACTACCTGCGGCCTCGCTGAATCCCCGGGACATAAGTCCAGGTTGTGGGCTGTCCCTTGTAGCGGCTGGGCTATTGTGCTTGGAGTAAGGACTGCTGAGCGAGGGGCGTGGCGGCGTGGCACTCCAGGACCTGTTCAAGACCAAGAGCCCGTTTGATGAGCTGCGTGCAACGGTTATCGCCTATGTGAAACAGGAGACGCTGGGCCCCGCGAAGGCGCTCGGCCGCTACCTGGCATTCGGGATCGCCGGAGCGATCACTATTCTCCTTGGCGTCGCGCTGCTGCTTTTGGCGCTGCTGCGCCTGCTCCAGACCGAGACGGGCACAGCGATGTCGGGGAACCTGAGTTGGATCCCCTATCTCGTGGTGGCGATCGTCGGAGGGTTGGTGGCTCTGATGTCATTCACGGCGGCGAGGCGCAAGGCGTCCGCCAAGGAGCTTATGAAGTGAGCGTCCGCGCACCGCGGCCGCGCGTTTGAGAGGGTTCTGATGGCTGAGAACAAGGTCACCAAGGAAGACCTGCGCGAGAAGTTCTCCCAGCTCGAAGGTGGTCTGGGAAAGGCAAGAGATGCGGCGGCGCCGGCTCTGCCGATGATTGCTGCCGGGCTCGGGGTGGCCGTCTTCATCGTCGGGCTGCTGTTCGGCTTCCGCATCGGCCGCAAGAGGAGCGCAGTTGTCGAAATCACGCGCATCTGAGCGGAAGCGCCCCGCCAAGGGCCCGGGGCTGCTCGGATCCGCGGCGCAGAAGCTTCTGGGCGGATCGCTGGCCCGCTTCTCGCCGGCGCTTCGCTATTTTGCCATAGGCCTCTGGGTCTACCGCCGTCTCAAGAAACGGTCGATGGGCCAGAAGGCCAAGATCACGCTCAAGCCGGGCGACGCATTCGAGATACGCAGCAAGCCGCGCAAGTGACCCGGGTCTCTGGCCGCGGAGCGGTGCTGCCCGGGGTGCCGGAATGAGTGACCGGAATGCTCCTTTCGTGGAGAAGGATACCGGCGCGCTCTTCGGCGCCGGCGAACGGGTGCTGGCCTTCGACGAGAGGAACCGGAGTCAAACTCTCGTTCTGTCGGCGGGTACGAAGACATCCACTCACTACGGCGCGATCAGCCACGACGACGTAATCGGCGCGCCTCCTGGCTCCAAGATCCGCTCCTCCAAGGAGAGGACGTTCGTGGTCGTACGGCCGACCTTGGCCGAGGCAATAGAGGCGATGCCCCGGGGCGCACAGGTCATCTATCCCAAGGATCTCGGCCAGATCCTTGTGGCGGCCGACATTAGGCCGGGCCAGCTGGTGCTGGAGTCCGGTGTGGGCTCAGGAGCCCTCTCCATGGCGCTGTTGAACGCCGGCACCAATGTGATCGGTTACGAACTGCGCGAGGACTTTGCAAATCGGGCACGCAACAACGTGGGCGCATATCTTGGCGCCACGGCGCTGGAGCGCTACGCGGTCCAGTTGAGGGACATCTACGAAGGGGTGGATGGCGGCCCATACGACAGGGTACTTCTCGACTTGCCAGAGCCTTGGCTGGTGCTGGATCATCTCAGGGGGAGACTCTCGACGGGAGGGATCGTGCTGGCTTATCAGACGAGCGTCGGCCAGCTCGAGCAGCTGCGGGTCCGTCTTCGCGAACTCGGGTTTGTTCTGCCGCGCACCGTCGAGGTGCTGAGCCGAGGCTGGTATCACTCCGTCCAAGCCCTCAGGCCCGAGCACTCCATGGTTGCCCACACCGGCTTCCTTACCTGGGCCAGGATGCCGCCGGAAGGTTGATCCGCAAAGGCGCTCGCCTTTGGTGGCGTGTGCTCAGTCGTTTTCGACGAAGATGCACTCGCCCGGGCACTCCTCGGACGCCTCTATGACGGCATCTTCGAACTCTGCGGGCACCACGGCCATCTGGGCCGAGCCGCCGGGATTGTTGAAGACGTCGCTGCTTTCTTTCACATAGGCAAGCCCGTCGTCCTGGAGCGTGAAAACGGAAGGACAGATCTCCTCGCAGAGGCCGTCCCCGGTGCAGAGATCCTGGTCGATCCAGACTTTCATTTACGCTTCCTTCTTGATCCCTGGGCTCTTGGCGCCGGCGCCTGCCGAGCCATTCGAGGCGGTTCCGGTATATCCGGCCTATCTCACTTAAAACTTAGGGGCGCACCCCGCAGAAGTGGACACCTTTGTTATTTTCAGGGGCGGGAGTCGCTCTTTGCGCCCCTGTGCGAGGCGTCGTTTCGACTCCGCTCGGGTGTAGCGTGAAGTCAGGAGGTGGTCTTTACGACTAGCAACGACAAGTTCTCAGACCAGCCGACCAATTCCGAGGCGGGAGCGGATGAGAGGGTAGCGATGCTGCAGGCGGAGATTGCCGAGCTGCGCCGCACCGTCCAGGATGCACCACTACGGGTTCGGGCCCTCGAGGAGAAGCTTCTCGAGGTGAGTGGCCAGTTGGCCCAAGCCGTGTCTCGCAACGAGAAGCTGACCGTCACTCTCGGCCAAGCCCGCGAGCACATCGCCACGCTTCGCGAAGAGGTCGAGAAGCTGACCCAGCCCCCCAGTGCCTATGGGATCGTCGTGGAGGTGAACGAGGACGGCACCGCGGACGTGATCAGTTCGGGCCGCAAGATGCGGGTGTCGATACATCCGGCCGTCGATGCCTCCGATCTCGCCATCGGCCAGGAGGTGGCGCTCAACGAGTCCCTCGCCATCATTCTGGCCCGTCAGCCGGATGCGGTTGGCGAGGTCGTTACCGTCAAGGACCTGCTCGACTCCAACCGGGTGCTAACCATCGGGAGGGGTGACGAGGAGAGGGTAAATGAACTTTCCGACGCCATGATCGGCGAGCGGCTGCGCGCCGGTGACTCGGTTCTGGTGGACATGAGGACCAACCTGGTGCTCGAAAAGCTCCCGCGCCCGGAGGTCGAAGAACTGGTGCTGGAGGAGGTGCCTGACGTCGGCTATGAGGACGTCGGTGGCCTCGACTCCCAGATCGAGGAGATCACCGACGCCGTCGAGCTACCCTTCCTCTACCGATCCCTGTTCCAGGAATACAAGCTCCCTGCCCCGAAGGGGATCCTGCTGTACGGTCCGCCCGGATGCGGCAAGACGCTGATCGCAAAAGCGGTCGCCAACTCGCTCGCCAAGAAGGTCGCCGCCATCAACGGCGAGGCAAAGGGGCGCAGCTACTTCCTCAATATCAAGGGGCCCGAGCTTCTGAACAAGTACGTGGGCGAGACCGAGCGCCAGATACGCCTGATCTTCCAGCGCGCCCGGGAGAAGTCCGAGGAGGGCTTCCCGGTGATCGTCTTCTTTGACGAGATGGATTCGCTCTTCCGCACGAGGGGAACGGGGATCAGCTCCGACATGGAGTCGACCATCGTTCCGCAGCTTCTGGCCGAGATTGACGGGGTGGAGACGTTGAAGAACGTCATCGTGATCGGCGCCTCCAACCGCGAGGACCTGATCGATCCGGCAATTCTGCGTCCGGGGCGTCTCGACGTGAAGATCAAGATCGAACGACCCGATGAGGGTGCGGCCGCCCAGATCTTCTCCCGCTACCTGACTCCGGACCTGCCGCTTGATGGGCGGGAGGTTGCAGATCTTGGCGGAAGCGATCCGGCGAAGGCGGTCGCCGTGATGATCGAGCGCACCGTCGCCGAGATGTACCGGACCGACGAGGAAAACCGGTTCCTGGAGGTCACCTACCAGAACGGGGACAAGGAGATCCTTTTCTACAAGGATTTCGCGTCGGGCGCAATGATCGAGAACATCGTGCGCCGTGCCAAGAAGCTGGCCATAAAGCGGGTCATCGCGGACCAGGGCGGGGGCATCAAGGTCGAGGATCTCATACGCTCCATTGCCAAGGAATACAAAGAGCACGAGGATCTGCCCAATACCACCAACCCGGACGACTGGGCCAAGATCTCGGGCAAGAAGGGAGAGCGCATCGTCTACGTGCGCACCCTGGTTTCCGAGGGCAAGGAGACAACGGGCGGCCGAGCAATCGAGAAGGTGGGCACCGGCCAGTATCTCTAGCCGGCCGGCCCTTAGGGAGGAGCGCCTGTGGCGATAATCAAGGTGTGCGGAGTGGAGACCGAGTACGGCATCCAGATGCTGGGCGTTCCGGACCCGAATCCGATCACCGCCTCCTCCCTTTTGGTGAACGCGTATCTTTCGCTCGTCTCCAAGAAGGTGGGCTGGGATTTCGTGGACGAGTCGCCCATGGTGGATGCCCGAGGCTTCACCAGGGACTTCCAGCTGGCGCCGGAGGTGGAAACCCACCTCATCAATACGGTTCTCTCCAACGGCGCGAGGTACTACGTTGACCACGCCCACCCGGAGTACTCCAGTCCCGAGTGCTACACCCCGCGAGAGGCCACGCTCTACGACAAGGCCGGCGAGGAAGTGATGAGGCGCTCAATGGAGGCGGCCGAGAGGGTCCTCGGTCCGGGACAGTCGGTGGTTGTCTACAAGAACAACTCGGACCGCAAGGGCAATTCGTACGGGTGTCATGAGAACTACATGATGGACCGTGCGGTCCCCTTCGGAAAGATCGTCTCGCAGGTGATGCCCTTCTTCGTGACGAGGCAGATCTTCGCGGGTGCGGGCAAGGTCGGGACCGAGATGGCGTATTTGCCAAAGGAGCAGGTTCCCTTCCAGCTATCACAGCGCGCGGATTTCTTCGAGGAGGAGGTCGGTCTCGAGACCACCTTGAAGCGCCCGATCGTCAACACCCGCGACGAGCCGCATGCGGATGCCGCACGCTTCAGGCGTCTGCACGTGATCCTCGGCGACGCCAACATGAGTGAGTATTCGACCTTCCTGAAAGTCGGCACCACCGCAATCGTCCTCTCGATGATCGAGGACGGGTTCCTCGACGCCCTGGATATCGCGGTGGATGCCCCGGTCCCGTCCTTGCGGGCGGTTTCCTACGACCTGACACTGAAGCGCCCTATTGTGATGGCCGACGGGCGCAGCGCCACCGCGCTCGAAATTCAGGGAAGGTATCTCGAGGCGGCCAAGGAGTATGCGGCAGCGGGCGGCCTCGCGTCGCTCGGCGACGAGGCCGAGGCGAAGGAGATCCTGCGCCTCTGGGAGGAGGTGCTTTCCGACCTGGAAATCGATCCCATGCGTTTGGCGGACAAGCTCGACTGGGTGGCCAAGTACCGGCTGGTGAGCGGCTACCGCGAGCGGCACGGGATTGCGTGGGACGATCCCCATCTCGCCGCGATCGATTTGCAGTTTCATGACATACGCAGAGGCAAGTCGCTGTTCTATAGATTGGGACAGGAAAGGCTGTTGGCTGACGAGGAAATCGAAGTTGCGGTAACCGAGCCGCCGAGGCGGACGCGAGCCTACTTCAGGGGCAAGTGCCTGGCGAAGTTTGCGTCCAACGTGGCGGCTGCGAACTGGGACTCGATGATATTCGACTTAGGCGAGGACCCTTTGCGCCGGGTGCCGATGATGGATCCGCTAAGAGGAACTGCGGATCACGTCGATGAGCTGATAAGAAGCTGTGACACCGCTGCTGAGCTTCTGCGGGCGCTCGGGTCCTAGAATGGAGACTGCTATGGCAGAGCGTGAGACGGTCAGAAAGACAAGTACGAGCCGATCCACCGAGACGGTGGAGGAGGAAAGCAAGAGCGCTTCGACAGAAAAGTCGGAGAAGCTCAAGGCTGAGCTCGACGACCTCCTAGACGAGATCGACGAGGTTTTGGAAGACAACGCAGAGGAGTTTGTGCGCAACTACGTCCAGAAGGGCGGGCAGTAGCGCCTCAGGAAGCGCTCCGCGTCCGGTGCTGCGGATCGGAGCGCACAAGAGCGTGCGGCCAAGGCCGCTTTGGCGGCGCCGCCCCTGCGGGGGCGGCGTTTGCATTGCCAGGTGCCCGGCACCTATCTAAGCTGCAAAGTGACGGAACGAAGGGCGGCGCCGCTTCCAGGCGCTGCCAGGAGAGCTGAAAGTGAACCTGCCAATCTTCAACCCGGTGGACGATCCCGGGCCAAGTTTCTTCGTGACTCTGGAGCGGATCGGCATGTCGCCGTTTTCCCGCATCGAGGGGTCCCTCAACGAATCGATCTCCGTCCCGCACGGAACCACCATCCTTGCGTTCAAGTACGCGGATGGAGTGCTCATGGCGGGCGATCGCCGCGCGACCGAAGGCAACTTCATCGCGCACCGACGTATCGAGAAGGTCTTCGCCGCGGACAGGTATTCCGGCGTGGCAATTGCCGGGGCTGCCGGGCCCGCGGTCGAGATGGTGCGCCTCTTCCAGACGCAGCTCGAGCATTATGAGAAGGTCGAGGGTGTCGTGCTTTCGCTCGAGGGCAAGGCGAACCAGCTGGGACAGATGATCCGTGCGAACCTGCCTATGGCCATGCAGGGCCTGGCGGTGGTGCCGCTCTTCGCGGGATGGGACCAGATTCGCTCGGCGGGGCGGATCTTCGCCTACGACATTACCGGCGGCAAGTACGAGGAGGTGGCGTTCCAGACTACGGGATCCGGCGGACGGGATGCCAAGGGCACCATCAAGGCGGGCCTGAAGGGCGCGCCAATCGAGCGGAGCGCCGCAATCGAGCTGGCCGTGTCGGCCCTCGTAGAGGCCTCTGAGGA
>JAJYPE010000005.1 GCA_021795585.1 Actinomycetes bacterium
CCAGCCGATCAATGTGTTGCTTATCGGGAACAATACGCGCACCGGCTTGAGCCCCTCCGAGGCGAAGGCCTTCGGCACGGCGAGCCAGGTCGGCGGGGGGCGGGCGGATGTGGCGATGATCGCCCACTTCAACCCCAAGACCAAGCAGGTGACGCTCCTCTCCATACCTCGAGACCTTTTCATGCCAATTCCGGGCACCACCAGGCTCCAGCGCGTCGACGCGGCGCTCAACCCGACCGCAAAGACGGGGGGCAAGGAGAACCCCAATCAGCTGGTGCGCACCATCGAGGACGACCTCGGCATACCCATCCAGCACTACGTCGAGTTGAACTTCGACACTTTCCAAGGGGTGGTCAACGCGCTCGGAGGCATCCGCCTCTACTTCCCCATGCCGGTCCGCGATCGCGAATCCGGCCTTAACGTGACCACCCCCGGGTGCCGGACCCTGAACGGTTATCAAGCGCTGCAAGTGGTCCGGGCCCGACACCTCGATTACCAGACCCCTCAGGGCGTATGGGTGCGCGACCCGCTCGGGGATCTCTCACGCACGCGGCGAGACCACATCTTTCTCAAGGTCCTGGCCCAGCAGGTCAAGTCGCGGGGCCTCTCCAATCCGGTACAGGATCTCAAACTCCTCCAGAACGTGTACCCCTACCTCACCCTCGACTCCGCATTCAGCGAGTCGGAGCTGCTTTCGCTGGTGCTCACCTACCGGCATGCGAACATTGCCACCGCTCCTACGGGAACTCTGCCGGTCGCCTTTGAGGGTGGGAACACCGGATACATCTACAACGGCGCAAACTTCGGCTCTATCGTCTTCCCGCAGGAGCCGGCCGACACAAAGATGGTGACGCAACTTTCAGGGACCACCACCCCATCCATCGCGCCGTCGAAAATCAAGATCGCCGTCGTCAACGGGTCGCATTCCCCGTCCCTTGCAGACCAGACCACGAAAGGACTGGTGGCTCTCGGCTACCGGGCCACGCTGGCGGGGTCCGTGACTCCGACCGGCAATCCGGCCGAATCCGTGATCTTCTACACGCCGGGCAACATCGCGAAGGCTGAGGCACTGAAGGCTTCGCTCGGAGGCTCGGTCATAATGGGCGAGATTCCTTCGACAGGTTACGGGACGTCAATCGAACTCCTGGTCGGAGACCAGCTGGCCACCGCCATAAAGGTTCAAAGCGCGTCCTCCTCGGGCCAGACGTCACCCGCCACCGCGGCCGGCAGCTACACGGCGAGCTCGCCGTCCACAACCTCGACCACGGCGGCGGGCACCAAGACCCAGGCCTCAACCCCCACCACGATCCCCAACATCACGGCGGGCACGCAAGTGAACACGCGACAGAGCCCCGAACCCTGGGACCCCAGGGCCTGTCCGGCCTAACTCCCGGGTTCAATCCGTTTTGTCAAAATCGAGCACCGGCCGGCGCGCGAGACCCCACAACGTCCTGGTGAACGATCAAATGGCCAGTTTCGCCAACCGGCCGCTCGACGTCGACGCGGATGCTGGCCGACTCCGAGTCGAGATGACCACACCGCACCCGGAGGCCACCCCGGGAAACGAGCAGTGGACAATGGGGCGAGCCCGGACTTCGCCGGGATCCGCCCAAAAGGGAACCTTTACACCTGCGACCGCTGGACTTGGCTCCGAACACGACGCAGATACCCGGCAGGCGGGCCGCTGTGCTTTTTCCTGCCTCGACGTACAAAACTGTCAGCACCAAGCGAGAGCGGGCGGCTGAGACGCCGCCCGCTCTCGCTTCTGGTAGTTACCGAAAGTGGCCCGGGTGTCGGGGTTGTACCCGTGCGCGCTTCCGGCTCCAAGTTACGCAACGACGGTAATGTAACGGTTAAAAATCGGGTAGCGTTCGGTCAGCGCGTCCGAGGCTCACGCGGTGACCGTAGCATCATTAATTGACCAGTGGCCCGCGGTCACTTGGCAGGCTGGGGCCCATACCGGCGGCCCCTAGAGGCGGTTCGATGGGGTCAGAGGACAACGGCACCGTACTGGTGGTCGATGACGAATATGCGCTGAGGCGTCTCCTGATCAGCTACCTGAGCAAAGAAGGGTACAAGGTCCTTGAGGCGCAAGACGGCCAAGACGCACTGACCGTTCTTGGAAAACACCAGATCGACCTGGCGCTTGTCGATGTCATGATGCCGGGAATGGACGGCTTCACGCTGGTGCGCGAGCTGCGCAAGCGCACCGACATCCCGGTAATCATGCTCACCGCCAAAGGCGAGGAGACAGCCAAGGTCGCTGGACTCGAAATCGGCGCGGACGACTACATGACCAAGCCGTTTTCGGCGCCCGAGGTCGTCGCGCGTGTCAGAGCGCAGCTCCGCCGCTATCGGGGTGGCTTTGGGTCCGAAGAGGGAGAACCGGAGATCCGCATTGGCGATCGCTTGGTCGTCGAACCGGCCGCACGGCGCTGCTACGTCGACGGGCAGGAAGTGGACCTGTCGCGCCGCGAATTCGACCTTCTCCACAAGCTCGCCTCTTCGCCTGGCCGCGTCTTCACACGCGAAGCGCTCCTGCTAGCGGCATGGGGCACCACCTACATAACCGAGAAGACGATCGACGTTCATGTGGGCTCTCTCCGCAAGAAGCTGAACGGCAGTGCCAACATCACGTCACTCCGTGGCATCGGCTACAGGTTGGACCCATGACCGAGTCGGGGACGACCAAAAGCCGCGTGAAGTCCATCCGCTCGCGGGTCCTGTCGGTTCTCTTTCTCACCGGCGCGATCGGCATCATAGGCAGCTTCCTGGTTGCAAATTCCATCGAGCGTGCAAGCGAAAATGCGAGCCTCCGGGACGAGGCGCGTTCGATCTCGCGCTCCGTCTATCAGCTTGCTGTAAACGGCCAGGATGCAACCGTCTTCGAAGCCATAAGCCGCTCTTCGCCCGGATTCACGATCTCCGTGTACCGCGACGGCCAAACGATCTTCAACAACAGCGCGATCGTCGTGCCGGAGTCCAACATCCGGATCTCACGCAGCGACGGGAACGTCTCGGTGGCGGTTGTCGCACCCGAGACGAGCACGACCCCGCTCTCGGCGGAGCTGACCGCGGTGTCGGCGGTCGTCATACTGGGGGTTCTGATCGGCGCGGTCTGGGTCACGCGCATCATCTCCCAACTGGTGGGAGGCTCGGTTGAAAGAGCCTCGGAGGTGGCGGAAAAGATCGAGGCCGGCGACCTCAGCGCGAGGCTCGAAGAAGCGCTGCCACCGGAGTTCGACCAGCTGGCGTCGGCCTTCGACAACATGGCAACCAGGTTGGAGGAGTCCGACCAGCTGCAGCGGCGATTCCTATCCGACCTGGCGCATGAGATCGCGACCCCAATCAACGCCGTCACCGGCCTTGCGATCGCCATCGCCGACTCCACCATCGAAGGCGAGGAGGAGAAGCGCGAAGCGGCGGCACTGATCGCCTCGGAGACCAAGCGGATCTACCGCCTGCTCGAAGACCTCCGCGAACTGGACCGTCTCGAGCTGACCCACGCCGTCTCGGTGACCGCTTTCGACGCGGGAGATCTCTGCGCATCGGCGTTCACCCGCTTCGCACCGGAAGCCAAGAGGAAAGGCATCGACCTTTCCTACACTGCCGAACCCACCGAGCTTGTCCAAGACAGGCGCTTGATCGAGACGGTCGTGGACAACTTCCTGACCAACGCCCTCCGCTACGTGGACAGCGAGGACAAGGTCCAGATCATCGGTAAGCGCGCCGACAAGACAAGCTATTCGGTCTCGGTGGCCGATACCGGCATAGGAATCGAGGATCGCCACCTTGAAAAGATCTTCGACCGCCTTTACCGGGCCGCGGAGGCGCGAGACCGTGCCAGCGGTGGAACCGGCCTGGGGCTCGCCATAGCACGCAAGGCCTCGCTCAATGTGGGCGGGCATATAGGAGTGGATTCGATCTACGGCGCAGGAAGCACATTTACCTTCACCTTCCCCATCGTGCTCCCGGACCAATTGGACCCGGCCGAAGCATGGCGCGGAGAGTCGCCAAGCCAGGTTGCACATGGTTGAACGGCGTCTTCCCCTGCCGTCGCACCTGGCGCGGGTGGCCGGAGCGGTGCGAGGCTTCATGCCCGAGGCGGAGGGGGAGGCCCTGGCCCACTTTGCCGCGCTGACACTCGATCCGGGGTCGATAGCCATCGAAGTGGGAAGCTACTGCGGGCTCTCGACCCTCTACCTGGCCCACGCCGCCAGGGCCGCCGGAGCAACAGTGGTCAGCGTGGACCATCATCATGGTTCCGAGGAGAACGGCCCAGGATGGGAGCACCACGATCCGGCATTGGTGGATCCGCGAAGCGGCAATTTGGACACCCTCTATCGCTTCAGAAGGACGCTGGAGGTGGCGGGAATCGCCGACCAGGTAGTGGCGGTGGTTGCGGACTCGGCCCTAGCCGCATCGGTGCTTGCGGCTGCGAAGGTGGTCTTCATCGATGGTGGTCACGCACGTGAGGTGGCCTGGCGCGACTACAGGAACTATTCGCCAAAGGTGGCGTCAGGGGGCCTGCTACTCATACACGACGTCTTCGAAGACCCGGCCGAAGGAGGCCGCCCTCCCTGGGAGATCTATCGCGCCGCCATCGAGTCGGGAGACTTCACCGAGGTGGGGCACGAAGGATCCCTTAGGGCCCTGCGGCGAAGGTGAGAACCGGGGTGCTCCCCTTCTGCGCGGGCCGGCGCGCCATTTCGCCGGCCCAAAGGCGCGTCAGCCTCTCCTGGCATCATGGAGCCGGGTCGCAAAGTGGCCGGCCAATGATCCCCGGCTGTCGCTCCGCAGCACGTCGTCGGCGATCAGAACCGCCGCCGCGGTGTAGCTTGAGACCTCACCCCCCGGATAGCTGACACCCTCGGGCTCCACCAGACCCGTGAAATAAGAGCCGTCCCCGCGCCTAAAACGCCTCGTGGTTTCGAGGAACTCGCCTGCAAGGCCGGCTTGGCCCGCCAGATGGTGCGCCATTGACGCCTCTGCGGTCTCGGCAGCGGTGTACCAGGGGCGGTTGGATATGCACCTCACGCCCAGGCCTGGAGTGTAGAACAACTCCCGGACCTGCGGATGCGGGGCTTCTAGGCCTGCAAGGGACGGATAGTACCAATCCATCGCCCACTCTTCCTTGCCCGCGATCCGGCCGCGGTCGGCCAGCAGATAGTCGGAGAGCGCCACGTGGGCGATCTTCCATTCGGGACGTTCCTGCTCGAAGTGGGCAGCCAACGCTATGCCCGCTTCGAGCGAGTTGAGGATCGAACAAGAGCCGGCCAGCAGACCCCTTGCGTGCAACGTTCCATCCGGCCGTTGCAGCATAGGAAATCCGCCGTCGAGGCGCTGCAGCGACACCACCCAGTCAATGGCGGCGGCGGCTCCCAGGAACAGCCCTTCGGGCTCGTATCCCGGCACTGCCGACATCACAGCAAGCAGGCCAAGCATGGAGTAGGCGACAACGTTGGTGTCGCGGTTCGGCTCTTTGACGCCGCGGGGGAGATAGAAGTGGCAGAAGGACCCGTCGCGGTTCTGCAGCGAGAAGAGCGCCTCCACGGCATCGATGGCGGCATCGTGTTCACCGGCCAAAGCCATCCCGATCGCCGCCTCGGCATGGTTCCACGGGTCGATCGGCCCACCCTCGAACCAGGGAACCAGTCCGGAGTCCAGCTTCATCGCGGCCAAATGGGCTCCGGTCCTGCGAATCTCAGCGCGGTCAAGCAACCCGGCCCCCCTCCCGGTCCTTCGTGCGCTCGGCGTATAGCGCAAGGGACTTGCCAAGCAAAGGGTTCAACCGCTCCTCCAACCTCTCTAGCGCAGGCGCCTCCCCCATCATCTGGGCCACAAGAAGCTTGTGATAGGCGGCTACCGCAGGGGCGGCGTCGTTGTCCACCCCCGCCACGCACTTCAGCCACCAATACGGGGTGTGCAACGCGTGGGAATGGTGCGCGCCAACCAGCCGCAGACCGCTCCGCGCCACCAGCGAATCGAGGCGGCCGCGCCGGTAGATGCGAATGTGGCCTCCCTCCGCGTCGTGATAGGCGAGGGACAGCAGCCAGCTGACAGCCTCCGGGAAGAAGCGGGGCACCGAGAGCGCAAGAACAGCGCCCGGCCTGGCCACTCGGGAGAGCTCGGCAAGCACCTGGCGATCTTCGCTGATGTGCTCGAGCACCTCGGAAGCTATCAAGGCGTCGAACGTCGCCTCTGGGAAAGGCAGCGCCCGGGCATCCGACCTCACAACGCCGATCCTCGCCGAGATCTCTCCTGGCCGCAGCCCCAGAAGCTCCTCGGCCGCGAGCGCGGTGACGCGGATCTCGCCTATCGCCTCTGGCGACAGCTCGACGCAGGTCACCAGCGCACCCCTCCGTGCTGCCTCGACCGCGTGGCGCCCACCTCCTGAGCCTACGTCCAGCAGCCGGCGGCCACTGAGGTCGCCCAAGCGGGAAAAGTCGAAGGTGATCAAGGCTCGCCTCCGACGGCCGCCGTCGAGTCCCGGCCGAGCGCAATCGGCACCACCTCATGCGGCGGTTCGTTCATGCGCCCAGTGCCTCGGACTTCATCGATCGCAGCCCGGTAGGCTTCCGCAGTGGCAATCGCGGCGCTCCGCCACGAATACCGCGCCAGCACGCGAAGCCGGGCATGGTGAGACAAAGATGAAGCAAGCGGCGCGTTGTCGAACACTCTGGCGATCTGCTTCGCAATCGAGGTGGCGTCGCCGGCGCGGGCGATCAGTCCCGCTTCTCCGTCATTCCCGACCACTTCGGGCAGGGCACCCCCGTCGGTGGCCACCAGAGGCGTCCCACAGGCCATCGCTTCGATGGCAGGAAGGCTGAATCCCTCGTACAGGGAAGGCACGCACGCGACCTGGGACGCCGAGTACAACCTGACTATCTCTTCCTGGCTGACCTTGCCCAGGAACTCGACCTGTCCCCGCAGGCCCAGTCGATCCACCAGGCGCTGTACCTCGCTGCCCGGCCGTGGTGCCCCGATGATTGAAAGGCGCGCCTGCGGATAGTTGCGCACCAAAATTGAGAAAGCCTTCACCAGGTGGACCAGCCCCTTCAACGGAACGTCCGCGCTTGCGGTTGTGACCACAGTGAACGGGACACGCTCCACACCCGGCAGGGGGCGAAAGACGGTCGTGTCAACGCCTATCGGGACAACGCTCACCTTTTCGGGATCGATCCCCATCAAGGAAGCCATGTCCCGGCGGGAGGTCTCCGACACGGTGAGAATCGAGTTGATCCGCCGCGCCACCTCACACTGGTGCCGAACGAAGCCATACCAGCGGTACGCGCCGAACTTCGCCTTTAGGCCCTTTGCCGCCTTTATGTCCAAGCGCCGGTCGACGGTGATGGGGTGGTGGATGGAGGCCACCATTGGCATGCCGTCCAGGTGCAGCCTGAGAAGCGACCAGTTCAGCGACTGGTTGTCGTGTATCACGTCGAACTCGTCCGCACGCTCAGCGATAAGGCGGCCGGCCCGATATCCGAAGACTCGGGGCTCGGGGAACGCACCGGTGGACATGAGGCCGAACTCGACGAGGTCGAAGACGGATTCGAACTCCTCAAGCCTGGGCACGCGGAAGGGGTCGGGCTGCCTATAAAGATCGAGCGACTTGACCTTCACCAGTTCGGCGCGCGGATCGAGTTCGGGGTAGGGCGGACCCGAGAAGACGGTGACGCTGTGCCCCAGGTCGAGAAGCGCCCCAGTCAGGTACTTGGTGTAGACACCCTGGCCGCCGGAAAACGGATTGCCCCGATAGACGCAGAACGCTATCCGAAGCCCCCGCTCACCCTCTTCGCTAACCTCCAATGTGGAACCACCCGAGTACAGTCTGGCCCAGCAAGAGCAGGGACAACGCCGACACCCCCGTCACTACAACGGTAGCAACCGTCCGGAATATGGGTCCATTCGAATGTTCGCCCAGCACCGAGCGGCGATTGGCGAGGACCAGGATGAACACCAGGATGATCGGAGTGATCAGGCCCTGCAGGACCTGGGAGAGCACCAGCAGCTTGATCAAGTTGACGGGAATCAGCGAAATCGCCGCGCCGATGACCACCTGGGCGGTGAAGATTCCCAGGAAGACGGGGGCTTCCCTAAACGAGCTCGACACTGATCTCTGGTATCCGGCCGCTTCGGCGATGGCGTAGGAAGTCGAGAGAGGAACCACGGCGGCGGCAAGTGCCGAGGCGCCGAAGAGGCCCACCGCGAAAAGATCCGTTGCGAATCGGCCTGCCACGGGCTGCAGTGCCAGCGCGGCCTGGGATGCCGATGCGAGCGGACCGGTCCCACCGATGGCGGCAGCCGTGGCTACGATGATGGCGATCGAAATGATGTTGGCGAAGATCGCGCCTCCCACCGCGTCGATCCGCTCGAGGGGATACTCCTCCGGCGAGATCCCGCGATCCACCACTCCGGAGGCGGCGTACAGCTGCATGTAGGGAGAAATAGTCGTCCCAATCAACGCCACTGCGAGGTAGATGTAGTCGCGGGAGACCACGAAGTGGGGCAGGGCAAGGTTGGAAAGAATCTGGCCATAATGAGGATGGCCCATAAAGGCGGCGATGGGATAGGCCAGGAATGCCACCGACATGACCAGGAAGATGCGTTCTGCGTACTTGTAGGAGCCCACCAGAACCAACGACCAGATAACGACCGCCGCAATCGGGACCGAGATGTACCGTGAGATCCCGAACAGGTCGAGCGACGCCCCGATCCCGGCGAACTCCGAAACCACGAGGCCGATGTTGGTGACAGTCAGCGCCACCACGGCAAGAAACGTGAAGCGAAGGGAGAACTCCTCCCGTATCAGAGAAGCCAGCCCCTTGCCGGAAAAGACGCCGATTCGAGCGGCCATCTCTTGCACCACGACCAGGCCGACGGTGACCAAGACCATGAAGAAGAGGGTCTTGTATGCGAACTGGGATCCTGCCGATGCGTAGGTAGCCACACCGCCGGCATCATTGCCGGCGTTCGCCGCGATCAGGCCGGGGCCGGCAGCCGCAAGATAGGCGAAGAAGGTATAGCGCCGACGCCTCGACGAGGCCTCCCCCTCCTTTCTCGCCTTGCGCACCTCGACCATTACTCACACCCATTCAAGAACGCCCCGGAGGCGCGACGAAACAAAGGACTGGCTGAGACCCCGGCAGCCGCCGACGTCAGGAAAGCAGTCTCGGGAACTTGCCCCTCTGCCGCTGGGGCAGGAAAGCGTCGACCAGATCATCGGCAAGGATTCTTCCCACCGGCCGGCCGTCGCGCGCAACCACGACCGAGGAGCGCCTCGTGGTGATAAGGCTCTCCGCCACTGCTTCGAGGTCGTCCTCGGGAGCGACGGCCACCGCCTCGGACTCGGCCACCAGCGAGCCGATGGATGCCTCCCCATCGGGCGCCACCAGCAGGTCGAAGATGGATACATCGCCGACAAAGAAGCCCTCGTGGTCGACGACGGCCACCCCATCCAAGTCCGAGGCATGCCGGGTCATCTCGGCAAGCTGCTCCACCACGGCCGATATCGGGGTTTCCTCCGAGGCCTCGAGGATCACGGTGGTCATCACGCCTCCGGCGGAATCCTCTTCGTAAGCGATCAACTCTTTGAGTTCCGCCGCAAGATCGGGCTCAAGCAGGTCGAGCAGCTCCTCCCGCTCGCCCTCCTCCAGATCGCGCAAAGCTTCTGCGGCCTCGTCCGGCTCCATGCTGGCCACCAGGTCCGCAGCCATCTCGGGCTCCGTGGAACGGATCAAGGATCCCAGCGGCTCCGCATCCATCTCCTCCAAGGCATCGGCAACTGCCTCGACACCCAGAGCCTCGATAAGACCGCTTCGCTCGTGGCGACCTAAATCCTCGAGCAGGTCAGCCAGCTCGGCGGGACGGAGGCGGCGAATTCCGCCGCTTGCCCGCGAGTTGCGCAGCTTCACGGAGCCAGATGTCTCATCGAAGGCTGCCACGTCGGACCAGTCGATGACGCGGACCGGACGGGCATCGGCGCGCACCCGTCTGGGTGCCAGCCTGCGAACCAAAGCGTTCACGCCGACCTCTACACCAACGAGTCGGAGCCGGCCAAGAGCGTTGGCAAGATAGAGCTCGGCCGCACGGATGACCTGGATTCCCTCAACATCGACAAGCTGGTGATCCAAGACCTCCTTGGCCATCAGCACCTCGCCGTTGCGCTTCTTGAAATCGCGAAGGTCCAGCTTCGCGCTTTTCAGCACCACACGATTCCGCTGGAAGACCTCCACCTTTTCCGCTTCGACGAAGGCGCGCCTTCCGCCGACCTTCACCACCAGTCCGGTCACCGGCGGGTAGTCGATCTCGGCCGCCCAGCGCACCACCAGGTCTTCAAGCACTCCGATCTCGGCACCTGCCTGGTTGGTAACGCGGATGCCGATCAATCCCGAAAGGGGGATGATCGATGCGCGAATTTCGGCAATTGTTGTGAGCCGCCTCGCGCGTGACGCCCGGATGCCCGAAATCGTCTTACGCGGCACAATAGGGACCTTGTAGGCCACGATGTCACCTCTTTCGACAGCGTGGCGCGCACCTCCGGCTATTGCCGGTCTTTCCCCCGGGGGCTCAGCCCAGGTGGACGGCTTGGAGATGACGCCACGAGAACTTGCTAGGCGGGGTACTTGGGGGTTCGCCGCGTTTCATGACATCACCTCCTTCTCTCAGGCGCCCGGACGCACTATTTGTAGGCATCGGGCCGCACAGTGGTGGGCTTGAATTCCCGCTCGCCAACTCCAGGTTCGCGCGAACGGAGTTGCAAGGACAAACTAGCCGCCGGCAAGGGGGGATTATGCCGCCAATTGCCAGGTTAGGCCGGTTTGCGCGCGCACAGGATGGCCGCTTCCGCGACGATGCGCTTGGAAGTAATGTCCACGTAGCCGGCCCCCTTCAGGAGGTCCACCCAAGCCGCAAGGCTTATCGGCTTTTCCTGAATTCGGAACAAATACCGCACGGCGTTTTTCGCGATGCGCCACCAGCCGCCAAGACCTTTTGCGAGAAGCACCTTCACCTTGTCGGCGATGACTTTGCGGTCTTCGGCCGTGCCTCCGCGCCCGAACATCATGTCGCCGAAGACGAGCTCTCCTCCAGGCGCGAGCCAGCGGAAGGCGTCGGCCACAAAGGCCGCCTTTTCCCTGTCGCTGAGGTGATGCAACACATAGTTGGAGACGACCAGCTGGACCGAAGCGTCACCAAGGCCGAGCTCCTGCACCGACCCGACCGCCGCCTTTACGTTGGAGACTCCCAAGCGCCGAAGCTTCTCGTCCAGAAGTTCGACCATCTTCGGGGCGATGTCGACAGCCACCACTTCCTTGACGTGGGCGGCAAGGGGTATCGACAGCTGCCCGGAGCCACAACCCAGGTCGATCGCCGTGGCATCGGGACGGTCGCCGACGTAGTCAACCAGTTCTGAGATCACCCGCTCCAGTCCGGGATTCGACATTTCGTCCCAGCTACTGGCCCGCCTGGACCAGACCACCCGTTGCAGGGCAAGACCTACCCGCTGCACTGCGCTCTTGGACAATTGACCTCGCTCGATCGTCGGCACCCCCGCACCTCGACGGGCGTGACGGGCGAATTTGCTCCGTAAAAGCCTAGCGGACGAGTTTCAAAGGGCGATGAAAGCCAAATTAAGCTACGGCCGCCTGTGCGGCGTCCTCCCGTCTCTTCCTCATCAATTGCATTGCCAGCGCGCCCAGGGCGCCCGCAAGGACCGTGGCCAGGCCTCCGACCAGGATTCCCGCCCGGCCGCCGTATTGCTGGGAGATATAGCCGACGAGAGGGGCGCCTATGGGCGTGGTCCCAAGAAACGCCACGGTATAGAGCGCCATCACCCGCCCCCGCATCTCGGGCTTGGCGGTGATCTGCAGGAGTGCGTTGGCCGTCGACAGGAAGATGATGGATACCAGCCCTGCCGCCGCAACCGCGCCAAGCGCGGTATAGAAGGTCGGCATCAGCGCTGCAACCACCATCAGCGCTCCGAATATGAGCGCAGCCCCTGCCAGCCGGCGCATGGAAGGCTTGGCAAATGTTGCCGCCAGGAGGCCGCCGACCACTGCTCCCACGCCAAGCGCCGCAGTTATCCCCGCATACGCGCCGGCGCCGAGATGAAAGGTCAAAGTGGTCAGAAGCGGCAGGGACACCTGGAACTCGTAGGCCAGAGTGCCCACAACCAGCATGATGAGTAGGGGGATGCCCAAGCGAGGAGTGCGCGCAACGTATCTGAGCCCTTCGCGCAATTGCCCCTTGCGCGCTTGGAGCGGCGTGGACGGCATAAGTTCGGAGGGCCTCAGCATCAGCAGGCTCACAATCACCGCCACGTAGCTGATTGCGTTGGCGATGAAGTTTGGGCCGACACCGAAGCGATAGATCACGGCTCCTGCGATCGCCGGGCCGATGACCCTCGCCGAGTTCATCAGTACTGCGTTCAGGCTCACAGCGTTCGCAAGGTCTTCCTTGCCGACCATCTCGATCACGAAGCTCTGCCTGGTCGGGGTGTCGATGGCGTTTACCACGCCCATCAGGCCGGCCAACGCGAAGACCATCCACAGGGCCACAAGCTTGGCAAGCACCAAGATCCCCAAAATGAGAGCTATCAGAGCGAATGCGCTCTGGGTGAAGACGAGAAGACGGCGCTTGTCGGCACGGTCGACGTATACGCCCGCCAGAGGCGATAGCAGAAGGATCGGCAGGAATTGTGCGGCCGACACCAGGCCAAGGGCGAAGCCCGACTTGGTCAGTTCCAGCACCAGCCACGACTGTGCGACCGTCTGCATCCAGGTGCCCGAGTTCGAAATGATCTGGCCGACGAAATAGAGGCGGAAATTGCGCCGGGACAAAGCTCTGAAGGTCCCAATGCGCCGGCGAGCCGTCCCTCCCGGTGTGCCGGGTTGGCTTTCGCCTGGCTCCTCCACGGCGCTCATCACGTAATCCAGCTCTCTACTCGCACCTGGAATTTTAGCCAGGGATGGAGTCGGCGTCGCGACCTGCTCTGCGCTCACTCCGCGAGCAGCATCGGGGCTGCGAAGTCTTCATCGGCCACATGTTCGTGGTGGGAGCCGGCGGTCGACCTCAGGGGACGCTCGGGCAGGATAAGGGCGAGAGCCAGCGAGATCACCGCGAAGGGAATCGCCCACAGGAAGACGACATGCAGGCTACGGACGAAGGATTCGATGATCGCGGCGTGAACCGGGGCGGGGAGGTGGCTAATCGCCGCGGGAGTACCCGACATCGCGACGCTCGCCGCGCCTTTGACCGAGGCACCGGCGTTCGGCAGAAGCACGGTCATGTTGTGCGTGAGACGGTTGATGAGGATATTGCCGAAGAACGACGTCCCGATGGCGCCGCCCATGGTCCTGAAGAAGGTGACGGCCGAGGTGGCGGTTCCCATTTCCTTCATCGAGACCGAGTTTTGGGTGGCCAGCACAATCACCTGCATCGACAGGCCGAGCCCGACTCCGGTGACAAGCATGTATGCCCCCTCGACGTAGTAGGGCGTGTGTGTCTTGAACAGGCTGAGCAGATAGAAACCACCAATGAGCATCGCAGAGCCGACGATTGGGAAGATGCGGTACTTGCCCATTCGAGTGATCAACTGGCCACTGCCGACCGAGCCGGCAACGATGCCCAAAGTCAGCGGGATCAGCATCAGGCCGGAGCCCGTCGGGGAGACGCCGCGAACCATCTGCATGTACTCCGGCAAGTAGATGACCGCGCCAAACAGGGCGAAGCCGGAGATGAAGCCCACCGCCGACGAGACCGAGAAGACACGGTTTTGAAAGAGTCCCAAGGGGAGAATCGGCTCCGCAGCCTTGGCTTCCCGCCAAATGAAGGCGCAAACCAGGACGACGCTTGCCACGATCAAACCGATGATCGTGCTCGAGCCCCAGGCATAGGTCTGACCGCCCCAGACGGTGACAAGGAGCAGCGTGGTAACGGCCGCTGACACGAGGCCGGAGCCCAGGAAGTCGACCTTGTGGCGGAGTTTGTTGACGGGCAGCTTCAGAACGATGCTCGTAACGATAAGCGCGAAGATGCCGATGGGGAGGTTGACGTAAAAGATCCAGCGCCAGGAGATCTGGTCGGTCAGGAAACCACCGGCCAGGGGCCCGAAGACGCTGGCGCTGGCGAATACCGCCCCCATGTAGCCCTGATACTTGCCCCTCTGGCGAGGGGGCACGATGTCGCCGATTATGGACAGCACCATGGCGAAGATTCCGCCACCGCCAATTCCCTGCAGCGCTCTGAATGCGATCAGCTCGCCCATGTTTTGGCTAAGGCCGGCCAGGGCCGAGCCGATCAGGAATATCACGATCGCGAACTGGAAGAGCCTCTTGCGTCCGTAAAGGTCGGAGATCTTCCCGTAGAGCGGCGTTACCGCCGTCGAAGTGAGGAGATAGGCGGTCACGACCCAGGAGAGGTGGTTCAGGCCCCCCAAGTCGCCGACGATGGTCGGAAGGGCCGTGGACACGATGGTCTGATCGAGCGCCGAGAGCAGCATGCCCAGCATGAGGCCGCTCAGCGCCATCATTATCTGGCGATGCGTGAGGCCGCCCTCTCCTCCGATCTTTTCCGCGCCACCTGCGCTAGTTACACTCGCAGCTGCCACTGCCCACCAATCCTCGTTCGAAATTCAAATTGTTTGCTTTTTGCATGTATTTCCAACGCTAGTTGCCGCCTCAACTATTCCTGGATCAACCATCTCCCGCGTAACGGCCTGGCACGGTTAGGATCGGTGGGTCGGTCGCATCTGGCCATAGGAGCTGACATGTGCGGCAGGTTCACGCAAAGCGTCTCGCTCCAGGACGTCATCGACAAGTACCGCGTGCGGAGTGCCCACTCGAACGAGGCGCTAGCGGAGGTCGCGGATCTCGACGGCGGCCTGCGAGCCAACTACAATCTGGCACCCACCGAAGCGGCGGTGGCCGTGCTCGGAGATGTGGATTCGCGGTTTATCTCCATCGCGCACTTCGGCCACCCGGTGGCCTTTCGAGGGCAGCCGACGCCAAAGCTCCTCATCAATGCGCGCGCCGAAACCGTGCTCTCCAAGCCATCTTTCAGCCGCTCGGCCAGGGAGCATCGAGCGGTCGTTCCTACAAACGGATATTTCGAATGGTTGAAGGCGAGCGGCGCGAAGACACCGTACTTCATCCATCCCACCGACGAGGAGGTCGCATCGCTGGCGGCCCTGTGGTTCGCGCCCGATGACAACAGCGCGGTCGCGAATTTCGTTATCCTGACCCAGGATGCATCACCCGATATCGCCCATATTCATGACCGCATGCCGGTCATGGTGGGCGCGGACCTGCTTGCTTCCTGGCTGGACGTCTCTCTGACCGACAAGGCGCAGGTCGCAGAGCTCATGGAGACGGTGCAGGCAGAGACAGCGGCGCGACCGATGGAGTATTACCCGGTCACCAAGGCCGTATCCCGCGCGGAGTTCAAGTCGCCCACAGCGATGGTGCCGGTGGCGGGCCAGCCTTAGTAGGGCTTGGTGGTCCTGGTCTCCGGCTCAAGTTCGGATAGGCCAAAGCCGTCCACTTCACGAGTGGCGGAATCAGTCAGGATTCGCTGCACCAGGCCGACGGAGTCCAGGCCACGCTTGGCGAGAATCGAATCCGCCTTGCCGACTTTCTCGTAGGCGATGGGTAGTCCAAGCTCCACCACTTCGGCGTCCGACTCGGGCAGCCCATCAAGCGCGTAGCGCAGATGCGTCCCGACTCCGCCGGGAACGAAGCCGTCCTCGACCACGTACACGGTTGAATAGCGTGACAGCTCGGCGAGCATCGCCGGGTCGAATGGCTTGACCACTCGCGGATCCCAGACCGCCACCGAAAGCCCCTCATCCTCCAGTCGAAGCGCAGCTTCCAGCGCGGCTTCGGCAAGCTTGCCCACTCCCACGATGGCGACGCCGCTTGAGCCCTCCTTCAGCCTTCTTGCGCTTGCGCCCTGTGCGAGTGGAACGTCTGGGGCCAGGAGGCGCGGACCGGTCGTCTTGGGGAAGCGGATCGTGCTCGGACCCGGCAGCCCGAGGCACACCTCCAGCGCCAAGCCCACTTCAGTGGTGGACGAAGGCGCGAAGACCGTCATGTTGGGAATGGCGAGCATCTCTACCAGGTCCAGCACCCCGTTGTGGCTCGGCCCATCGTCACCGGTAACCCCAGCTCTGTCGAGAACGAAGGTCACGGGCAGGTTGTGGAGGGAGACATCCAGGTTCACATGGTCATAGGCGCGAGTGAGAAAGGTCGAATATAGGGCCACGACCGGCCGCAGCCCGCCCATCGCCATGCCGGCAGCGCCAGTGACGGCGTGCCCTTCGGCAATGCCGACGTCGTAGAAGCGGTCGGGGAAACGGTCCTGGAAGCGCAGCAGCCCAGTAGGGCCGGGCATGGCGGCGGTGATCGCCACGACCTCCGGCCTGCGTTCGCCGATCTCGCAAAGTTTCTCGGAGAAGGCATCGGTGTATGACTCGCGGTTGGCCGCAGTAAGAATCCCGGCAACCTTCAGATCGTGCAGACACTGCACCTCGTCGGCCTCGGCAGGACCGTAACCATGACCCTTGTGAGTGACCACGTGTACGACTATCGGCCCCTGCCATTCCTTCGCGCCGCGGAAGGCGTACTCCATGGCTGCGATATCGTGGCCGTCGATAGGACCGGTGTATCGCACCCCGAGCGACTCGAAAAATACTCTGGGTTCGATGGCCTCACGCAGCGCGGCCGTCAGGCTGACTATCCCGGAAGTGGCCAAAGGGCCGACCTTGGGGAACTCCTGTAGCACCTGCCGCACCCGGGAACGCGCCTGGATGTAGGTCGGATTGAGGCGAATACGGGTGATCGAGCTGGAAAGCCGAGAGATCGTGGGAGCGTAAGAGCGCCCATTGTCGTTCCAGACGATGATTACCTTCTTGTTGCCGTGCCCGAGGTTGTTGAGGGCCTCGTAGGTCAGCCCACCGGTCAGTGCGCCATCGCCGACCAGGGCGACCACGTGCCGGGTGGGATCAGAGGCAGCCTGAGCGTCGGCCAGGCCGACCGCAGGGCCACGCCCCAGCTCCAGCGAGCTCGCCAGCCCATAGGCGTAGGAAAGCGCTGTCGAAGCATGGGAGTTCTCGATCCAGTCATGCTCGGATTCGCTTCGCGACGGGTAACCGGATAGTCCGCCCTCCTGCCGCAGGGTCTCGAAGCGCGGGCGGCGCCCGGTGATGATCTTGTGGACGTAGGCCTGATGGCCCGTGTCGAACAGGATTATGTCCTTGGGCGAGTCGAAGGCAAGGTGCATGGCCAGGGTCAGCTCGACGGCACCAAGATTGCTGCCGAGATGCCCTCCGGTCACCGTCACCGTGTCCACAACGAACTGCCTGATCTCCTCCGAGAGCTGCGCGAGTTCGGCAGGACTCAGTTTCCTCAGGTCGGAAGGCTGATTTATCTTCTCGAGCAGTGCCAACAAATTCCTCCGCGACAGGCCCCGACGACATCCATTGCGCGGCTACTGCATTGGTCCTGTTCTGCCGCCGGCCACTGTTTCAAGTCCCTGACACACTCGAATCGGCGGCACAGGAGCTGAACCCTCAAACCGCAATTCTAGGAGCAATAATCCCACAGGGCCAAAGGGCTATGTTGCCGCTGATGGACTATCGGTCTTCCATTCCTCTCATCGATAGATCGTGACCAGCCCGGGAGCAGCCACTGTGACCTCGGTCATACCATGTGACGCCCTCGCGAGACTGCCTCTGGAACTCTTGGCAAAAGGCGAATAGCTAAGGGGTATCCGAAAGGTGCCCGGACTCGAAATTCGCACTTGAATCCAGCCGTGAGCAATGCGCACCACCTCCGCCGGCTGCACCGCGCATCCGGTGACCTTGAACAGCTCGAATTTCCCTACGCGGATCGGGCCGGAAAGAAAGCCCGGATTTGAGGACACCAGTGCCGCCTCTTCCACTGAGGAGTAGTCGTACGGCGCGGGCGGTAGCACCACCGCTCCGATTTGATTGCTGCAAAGCCATGAGCGGTAGGCACCTGGACGTAACGCAGCTTGATAGAAGATACGGTTTACCGGGAAATCGTCCTGTCGAAACCAGCCGCGCGCAATGGCAATGCCGTGTTCGGGGAGAAACCATGCGCCCTCGTGCAGCAGCGAGTCAACGTACTCGACACGCTTGCCATCCGCCAAGGGCCGCAAAGCCTTGATCACGGGTCGCCAGCTCTCCGGCTTGGCCAGGTAAGCGGCGGCCGGATCGCCAAGCGGAGCCACTACCGAAAGGGACATCCAGCCCAACGAAAGGACGAGGACCAGGGCAATTGCCAGCCGGGCCACAGCCGGACGGAAGTCCCCTCTTACCCAGAGCGCCGCGACAATCACAGGTGAGATTTCGCCGACTCGGGCAATGTTGCCCCCGAGCGCTCCTGGGTCAACGAAGACCAAAACGACCATGATCCCGTACAGGCCTGCCGTCGCCCTCAACGCCACCGCGTCACGACCAGGGAGCCGGGTTGCCACGAACAAGAGGACCACGACGAATGCAAGAGACATCGCAAGATCGGAGCCGTAGAAGGGGTAGGTTCCGCGAATTTGGAGTACGACGATCGGGAGCGTGAAAACGAGTCCGACCATGGCCAAAGACCCGAGATAGAGCGCCTCGGCCGAGCGAAGGATCTCGCGCACGCGCGGCCGGCGTGCGGCGCTCCACCGCCGAACCGAAATGAACAGCATCGCGAAGCCAAGACCGACCAAAGCGAGCGGGGAGGAGGAACCCGCCGCCACGGCGCCGAGCAGGTAGAGAACTCGGCGCGAACTCATGAAGGCAAGAAGCGCCAGAGCCGCGATACCCATGCCTAGCAGGAACGGGTATGCGCCGGAAAGAATCAGCACCCCCATTAACGCGCTGGCAGCCAGCGCTATTCCCGATCCCCGGGAGCCATAGGGAATGACACGAGCGGTTACAAACCCGCTGGCGGCGATGCCGGCCACAGCCGGGGCCTTCACCCCTACGAGGGCAGCCAAAGGGTAGTAAAGATACGAGTAGCCGACGAAGTCGACCCTGCCGAAGTACCAGTAATTATCCCACCACGCGAATCCGTGAAGTGCAAAGACGTGCGTCAGGTACAGGTGTGCGGCAGTGTCGTTGCCGAATGGAACGCCGATCGCCAACATCGACGCGACAAGGCCAGCAAGCGCCGCCCCCAAAAAAGAAATGCTCCACCGGCCTGAGGGGCCCTGAATGACGGCTGCCGGCGAAGCCTGCCCCACGGTCGTGGCCGCCGTTCGGCTAGAGCGACCGATTGGCGACGAACACCGCCAGCTCAGCGAGGCGCCGCTTCGGTTCCGCCTCGAGATCTGCCACGTTCAGCGCCTCGAGAGAACGCGAAACGAGCTGGTCAATCCGAGATTCAACCATCGCCCGCGCCCCACTCACTTCTATGAGGCCAAGCATGGTGGCCAGATCCGTGTCGTCATGCTCGGCTCGGTTGAAAAGGTCGAGAAAGAGCTCCCGTTCGTGGCCGGCGATGCGCTCGAGTGTCAGCGCCACCAGCGACGTCGGCTTGCCTTCGCGCAGATCCTCGCCGACCGGCTTGCCGATCACCGCCGGGTCGCCGAAGGCGCCCAGCATGTCGTCCCGAAGCTGGAATGCCTCCCCGAGCGGTAAACCGAACGCGCTTAGCTGATCAAGAACACGTGGGTTTGCGCGCGCCAGGGACGCCCCGATGTGAAGTGGCCGCTCGACCGTATACTTTCCCGATTTATAGACGCAGATCCTCTCCGCCAGGTCCACTGTCGGCTTTCCACGCGCAGTGCCGATCAGATCTAGATACTGGCCGACATTGACCTCAAGGCGCAGCTCCGTATAGATCCGCCGCGTCTCCGCCGGTGCGGACTCGAGCAATGAGTCGGCGTACACGAAGGCGAGGTCGCCGATGAGAATCGCGACGCCCTCGCCGAAGCGGCGCGGCTCGCGCTTGAAATTCTCCATCGCATGCATATCGGTGAAGCTGCGATGAACGCTCTTTGCGCCACGTCGCAGCTCCGAGCCATCCATGATGTCATCATGGATGATCGCGAATGCGTGCAACAGCTCGAGTGCGGCACCTGCGTCCACAACGATTTCGTTGTCCGGATCGCCTCCGGCACCCGCATAGGCGAAGAAGCAGAAGGCCGGACGCAAGCGCTTTCCGCCCGCCTCAACTATTTGCTGCAGTGCCGCATATGGCACCGCAAGTTCAGGGTCGACACCGCTCCAGCGCTCGGCTTCGGCTTCGAAAAGCTCGTGCAAGCGTCCGTTGATCCGCTCGGCGACGCAAGCGAGGCCATCCGGTAATCTCTGCGCAACCGTTTCGCTCGTCAGGTCCATGGATCCGCCGCGCCACCAGACTCTCGGGGCCGAAAAGCTATGATGCTACCTCCCGGCGAGCCCAAAGGCCGCCGGAGCATCAAGCGTCACCCGGTGAGAGCCAGGGTCCGCCGCTCATCGAAACGCTAGACCCCGGGCGATGAAAACGGCAAACGGCGCCGGTCATCACTCCCCCGGCGCACCTTTGACCGTCGCCACATAGCGGGCGACGATCCGCCTCGACCCCAGGGCGAAGCTGGGTGCGCCCAGCAGTGACGCACCTATGTTGATCGCATAGACCAGCAGGCCGAAAGCGATCGCCTGCGCCGAGCCGATGCCCAGAGGATGCAGCATCAGGATTAGTGCCCCCTCCCGAATACCAAGCCCTCCGATCGTAAGAGGAACCACCTGCAGCATGGCGACGGTCGGGATGAAGACCAGCATCTCCCTCCAGCCGATCGAAATGTGCAGGGCCTGGGCTGCAAAAATGCTCGCCAGGAGTACACACACCTGGTACGAAAACGCCCACCCGAAGACAGGCAAAAGCGTCGACGGCTTTCGCTGGAGTTTGCCAAGCCCGGAGTACAAGGACTGGAGGAGCTCGGCGATGGCCTTGATCCTCCTCACCCGCCTCGTCAGGTTCGAGGAGCGGAAGATGGCGACGACCGCCACCAGGCCCGAGAGGGTCAATAGTGCGACGAAGAGAATCGCCTTCGAGATGCCTCCCAGGTGCAGGACCCCCGGGTCAATAAGCATGCCGGCCAGCACGAGCAGGGGCAGAACCAGCCAGCCGGTGAGCCGCTCGAGCACCACAGAGGCCGCCGAGTCTGCTCCGAGCTTGTTGAGCTTGGCAAGCCAGGTTGCACGCACAACGTCCCCGCCCACCGTGGATGGAAGGAAGTTTCCGGCAAACATACCCGCCAGCTGCAGTTCCACCAGGTCGCGAATCCGGGAAGGAACTTCAAGTGCGTCGAGCACCCTCTGCCAGCGGTAGCCGGAAAGAACTATGCCGAGCAGGGTGGTCAGAAAAGAGATGAGTATCAGCCCGAAGCCTCGGCGGCCGATCTGGGTGACGCTTGTCCAGTCCACCTTGGTAAGCAGGACATAGATCATCACGACTGTGCTGGCCAAGCGCAGGACGGGCCATGCTCTACGCCAAGCACTGTCGGAGGCTGGGCGGCTCGGATTCTCGTCTTCGCTTAGAGCCTTGCCCATATGAGCCCCACGTTTCTGCTGCACTCCCGCCGGGTGGCGGAACCATAGCCCACCGTCCGATAACGACGCGAAGCTGATAGCGCCAACGAGCAGACATCCCCGCAGGCTCACGCGGCATCGCCCGTTCAAAAGATTATAGAGCAGGAGTCCAAATCAATGAAGCAAAGGAGGCGCCATGCCTCCGACGCAGGTGCCTGGCCACTAGCCGCGCCACATCGCGTAGTTTTGAATGGACAAGGAGTTCCATATGACGCTTCTAGACGAGACACTGGTGCGTAAGGTGCTAAAGCAGGCACTTGCCCGCGGCGGAGACTTCGCAGAAATATTCGTTGAGGAAAAGGCAACCTTCTCGGCCTCGCTCGAAGATTCGCTGGTCGAGGAACTTGCCTCAGGCACATCCAGGGGTGCGGGCATCAGGGTGCGTTCTGGCGATACGACGGGCTTCGCGCATACGGCCGACCTTTCCGAAGCGGGCCTCAACCGCGCCATCGAAGCAGCGTCTGCATTGGCCAGAGGCAGCACGACGCGGGTCCGGGAAATGGCGGTGACGCCGCGCGCATTTATCCCGCTGCCGCACGAAAAAGCCGTCCCCGGGTCAGTGCCCAAGGACCGGAAAATCGAGCTGCTGCGCCGCCTCGACACAGCGGGGCGTGGGCAAGGGGCGGCCATACGCCAGGTGAATGCGGGCTATTCGGATTCCCTGCGGCGCTTCCTTGTCGCCAACTCCGACGGAGTGTTCGTCGAGGAGGAGCAGGTGCGCACCCGCCTCATGATCTCCTGCATCGCCCTGGGCGACACCGGCATGCAGACTGGTTACGAGACGGCGGCGATGACCATGGGCTTCGAGCTGTTCGACGAAATAGATATCGACGAGCTGGCTGCCCGGGCGGCCAACCGCGCGATTCAAAAGCTTTCGGCCCGCCCCACACCGTCCGGCCCGATGCCAGTCGTGCTTGCCGGACAAGGTGGTGGGGTACTCTTCCATGAGGCGTGCGGGCACGGCCTCGAGGCTGACCACATCCTCAAGGATTCCTCGGTTTACACCGGCCGAGTCGGAGAGAGGGTCGCGAGTCCGCTCGTGACACTCGTGGACGACGGTACCGTCGCCAACCAGTGGGGAACCTATGCACACGATGACGAGGGGAACCCAGCGGCGCGCAACGTCCTGATTGAGAATGGCGTGCTCTCCGATTACATGTGGGATTCCACGCAAGGTTCACGCGAGCGCCGCGGCTCCAGCGGCAATGGCCGTCGGCAGAGCTACGCTCACCTGCCCATGGTGCGCATGACGAATACCTACCTGATGCCCGGCGAACAAAGTCCGGAGGAGATAATCGCCGACACCGAGCGTGGCATCTACGTTGCCAAGCTCGGAGGCGGGCAGGTAAACACTGCGACCGGTGACTTCGTATTCGGGATGACCGAGGCCTATTTGATCGAAAACGGGCAGATAACGGCGCCGCTCCGGGACGCCAACCTCATCGGCAACGGTCCCGAGGTTCTGGCCAACATCGACGCGGTGGCGGACGACTTTGCCATAATTCCCGGCACCTGCGGCAAAGACGGGCAGAGCGTGCCCGTGGGCTGTGGGCAGCCGACTGTACGGATCACCAAGGTGACCGTGGGGGGTACCGCAGGTGCCTGACTTGATCGAAATCGGGAAGTCTGTCGTCGGACGCGCCGCGCCCGGGGAGGAGGTCGAGGCCTACGTTGTCTGGGAGCGCGAGACCTCGATACGGGTCTATCAGGCTTCAGTCGAATCGCTCACCGGGGCGGAATCCTCCGGGATCGGAATTCGGGTCATCCGAGGGAATCGAGTCGGTGTCTCCTACGCCGGAACACTGGAGCCGGCAGAGATCGAAAGGGCTCTGGCTGAAGCGCGGGACAATGCGCGCTTCGCCTCAGAGGACCCCCATAGCGGTATAGCCCACCCCGATGGAGTTGCACCTCCGGCGATCGATCTCTGGCGCGGGGACATTCTCACCACGCCCACCGAACGCAAGATCGAGCTGGCAATTGAACTCGAAAGGGCCGTCAAGGCGAAGGACAGCCGCATCCGCTCCCTCAATTCCTCCAACTATGGAGACGTATCGGTCGAAGGCGCGGTGGTCAACTCCGCAGGAATCGCCTCCTATACCCAGCAGACCTATTGCTGGCTTTGGGCCTATGCGCTGGCGGGCACGGACGACGAAACCCAGACGGGATTTGGCATGCACGCCTCCCGCGACGTCGCCGGGCTCGACCTGGCCTTCGCCGCCCAGGAGGCCGCGGAGAAGGCGACCAGAATGCTTGGCGCGACTAAGCCGGCCAGTGGACTTTTCACCGTGGTTCTCGAACCGGACATAGCGTCGTCGCTCCTTTCCATCGTCGCATCAACCCTCTCCGCGGAGGCGGTGCAAAAGGGGCGCTCCATCTTCGCCGGACGTATCGGTGAACAGGTGGCCAGCCCTTTGCTAACCCTGCTCGACGACCCGGGCGATCCACGTTTCTTCTCCGCTTCGCCCTACGACGACGAGGGCCTCGCCTCACGGTGCAACGTCCTCTTCGAGGAGGGGAAGCTGCGGGGATACCTTTACGATTCCTATACCGGACGCAAGGATGGCACTGCCTCCACCGGTTCCGCCATCCGCGGAGGGATCGCCGGCTCGACCACACCAGGACCGCGGGCCACTATGGCCTTGCCTGGCGGGAGCTCCCCGGAGCAAATTCTCGCAGGGGCCGGCGACTGCTACCTCATCCAGTCGATCTCGGGTATCCATTCCGGAGTGAACCCGATCAGCGGCGACTTCTCGGTGGGGGCCGAAGGCATCAGGGTGCGTAACGGCGAGCTGGCCGAGCCGGTCAAGGAGTTCACCATCTCCTCGAACCTGCAGAAGATGCTCCTGGACGTAAGTGCGGTGGGCAACGATCTGACCTTCCGGCCGGGCGGAACCGCCGGATTGACGATGGCGATCGGCAACGTGAACGTCAGCGGCACCTGAGCCGGCCGAGTTGCGCATAGACCTGCACACCCACACCCACCGTTCCGGAGATTCGACCACCACCTTCGATGACTACGTGGAGGCGTTCCTGAAGTCGGAACTGGACTACGTCGCAGTCACGGACCACTTGACCATCGATGGCGCCCTCGCCCTGCACGCCATGCTCGGCGACGCCGTGATCGTCGGCCAGGAGATGCGGGTGGCTGAAGGTGAGCTCATCGGCCTTTTCCTTGCGGAGCGAATTCCACCGGGCCTTACCGCAGAGAAAGCGGCCGGCGTCATACGAGCTCAAGGAGGGCTGGTCTACGTGCCGCATCCCGGAGACGCTGTACGAGTGTCCATCTCCTTGGCTTGCCTGAAGGAGCTGTGCTCGCGCGAACTTGTCGACATAATCGAAGTCGCAAACTCCAAGGTCGCCCCGGACGGCGCCATCCCAGGAGCGCGGGCAATAACGGCTGCCCACGGCGTCGCGGAAGGGGCAGGAAGCGACGCCCACGTGGAGAGCGCGATCGGCTCCACCTATGTTGCCGCGCCCGAGATGAAAATCGACGGCCCAGGCGCACTTCTGCGAGCATTGGCATCAGGCGAGGTGCGAAGTACCCACTCTGATCCTCCTCGACGCTGGCGGCCACGCATCGTCCCGCCAGCCAGCCATCCTTGGGGCTGAAACGGCTACGAGCCCATCCTGGTCAGCTACGCTTTAACCAGCTCGCGCACCCACCTTCAAACCCGCAACCCGGGAAGCGCGGGATACCGGTCCACCCCCGCCACTGCATCTAGCGAGGAACCATGAAGCGTGTAGTGATAGTCGGAGCAGGATTTGCCGGGCTCTCGGCAATGGAGGCTCTCCAGGGCCACGGGTACTCGGTCACCGTGATTGACCGCCACAACTTCGCCACCTTCCAGCCTCTCCTTTATCAGGTCGCAACAGCAGGCCTTAACCCGGGAGACGTCGCCTTTCCGGTTCGCACTCTGCTGCGCCGGCGGCAGAACGTCAAATTCCGCCAAGGAATCCTGGAGAAGATCGATACCGACACCCAGCGAGTAATCCTGGCAGACGGAGTTTCGCTGCCCTACGATTACCTAATCCTCGCAGTTGGCGCGACCACCAACTATTTTGGTGTCCCTGGTGCGGCGGAGTACTGCCGGGCAATTTACACGCTGGACGAAGCAATCGAAGTGCGCAACCGGGTCTTCGAGATGTTCGAGTGGGTCGCCGCCCATGGCTTGAAGGACTACAACCTGACCACCGTCGTCGTAGGGGGCGGTGCGACCGGCGTGGAGATGGCGGGCGCACTCGCCGAGCTGAAGTCGCGCGCGCTCACCACCGACTATCCCACCATTGATCCCGACGCAGCACGCGTGGTTCTGATAGAGGCTCAGGACCGCCTGCTGGGCGCCTTCTCGCCATCTCTGTCCCGGTACGCTCTGCGCGAACTCAAGTCCCGCGGAGTTGAGGTGCGGCTCGATACCGCCGTCAAGAGCGTCACGGAGACAGGAGTGGAGCTCGGTAACGGCGAATTTATCGAGTCGAACCTCATCGTGTGGGGAGCAGGCGTCGGCGTCTCGGAGGAGGTCCGTTCACTGGGCCTGCCACACCTGCGAAGCGGACGGATAGAGGTGGAGCCGGACCTGCGCGTGAAGGGCTTCGCAAACATCTTTGCCGCAGGCGACGTGGCCGGGACGATGGGTACGGGGGATAAGCCGATTCCGCAGCTCGCACAGCCTGCCATCCAGACCGGCCAGCACGCGGCGAAGATGATCAAGGCGATAGAGGCCGACGAGGAAACCGCTCCCTTCCGCTACAAGGACAAGGGGACCATGGCCACCATCGGCAGGCGCGCGGCTGTTGCGGAGTTGGGCGCAGGAATCAAGCTGACCGGATCATCCGCTTGGTTCGCGTGGTTGGCGTTGCACGTGATGACTCTGCTAGGCGTGCGAAACCGACTCTCGGTGCTTCTCAATTGGAGCTGGCACTACGTCAGCTGGGGCAGAGGACCCCGCGTAATCCTGGGCGGATAACCGGCTCAGGCGGAGGCGGCCGCTGGAGACCCGGAGCCGGCTGCCGGAGAACCAGAGCCGGCCGACTCAGCAGGCGCAGCCGCCGGCTTGGAGTCGGCACTTGTCGCCGGGCGCGATGTTGAGGAAGAAGACCGGGCGTCATTGCGATAAAAGCCGCTCCCCTTGAAGGTGATCCCGATGTTTCCGAACACCTTCCGCAGCTGTCCACCACACTGGTCGCACACCGCGAGCGGGTCGTCCGTAAACGACTGGACGATCTCGAAGTTGTGCTGGCAAGCCTTGCACACGTACTCGTACTTGGGCATCCGCTGCTCCCGAATTCTTGGCACTCTCGACTTCTGAGTGCTAATTCTAGGCGGACTCCCTGCGGCATGTGGCACCGTCGGCGGAGCCGGGCAAAGACCTACGGTCATGTGCCGCTTGCTATCGTGGCCTTAGGCGTCGCCAAAGGCCCGGGGCGCCTCGGCGCCGACTGCTCGGCCCAGCTGCGTAGGGGGTTTCCATGAAGAAGATTCGCAAGGCCGTCATTCCTGCCGCCGGCCTCGGGACGCGCTTTCTCCCCGCCACCAAGGCCCAGCCCAAAGAGATGCTCCCGGTCGTAGACAAGCCGGCAATCCAGTACGTGGTGGAGGAGGCCCTCGCCTCCGGCCTGGACGACATCCTGGTGGTAACGGGCCGGTCAAAGAGATCCATCGAGGACCACTTCGACCGATCATTCGAGCTGGAGTACTACCTCGAACAGGCGAAGAAGGACGAAGAGCTCGCCCTCGTCAAAGCGGTAGGCAGCATGGCCCAAATCCACTACGTCCGCCAAGGCGACCCCAGAGGGCTTGGGCACGCAGTAGCCGCTGCTCGCGCCCACGTCGGGAACGATCCATTTGCGGTCCTGCTCGCCGACGACATCAGTGACGGCACATCGACATTGCTACCTCAGATGCTTGAGCAGTTCTACCGGCACGGCCGCACCGTCATCGCTCTCCAGGAGGTGGATGAGTCCCAGATACAGTTGTATGGCTGCGTCAAGCCCGAGCCGGTCACGGAAAACCTGGTCAGGATCTCCGAAATAGTGGAGAAGCCGCAGCCGCAGGAGGCACCATCCAACTTGGCGGTGACCGGACGCTATCTTTTCACGCCCGAGATTTTCGATGCGCTCGAAAAGACATCTCCCGGGGTGAGCGGCGAAATACAGCTGACCGACGCCATCCAGCTGCTCTTGTCGTGGCAGGCCGCATACGGGCTCATTGCGGCCGACCGACGATATGACATCGGTAACAAGGTCGACTACCTGCGCGCAACCGTCGAGATCGCTCTGGGAAGGAGCGATCTAGGGACTCCATTGAGGGAATTCCTGGCCGAAGTTGTGGCGCGGGACAGCGAGTTGCGCGCCATGTGCAAACGCAACGGCCTCACCGATTAGCCGCATAGGCATTGGTTGGAAGCCAAGGTAATGATCCCACTTAAAGAAGCTCAGGCACACGTCTTCGAGAGAATCGCCCCCCTGCGGTCCATGGCAGTTCCCTTGGATGAGTGCGTCGGCCTGGCCACCTCCCAGCCGGTTTTCTCCGAGGAAAGCATCCCGCCTTTCGACAACACCGCCGTGGACGGTTTTGCGCTTCGATTTGCCCAGGTCGCCAAAGCAAGTGCCGATGCGCCCGTCCTGGTTCCGGTTGCCGGCACGGTGGCAGCCGGGGACCCGCCGAGAGAGCTGCCCCTTGGATCAGCCCTGCGCATCATGACGGGCGCAGTGATTCCCGCAGGCGCAGATGCGGTCGTGATGGTGGAGGACACCGAAGAGGCCGGCGGCGGAGGCGTCAAGGTCCTGCGCCCGGTCCGCAGCGGCGAGAACATCAGAGTGGCCGGCTCTGATATCGCTGCCGGATCGCTCCTCTTTCCAGAACGTACGGTGCTGGGCGCCGTGCATCTCGGCGTGCTCGCATCCGCCGGATATGTCCGCGTGCCCGTTCACCGGCGTGCACGAGTAGGTGTGATTTCAACCGGGAGCGAACTCGTAGACGAGGCCCGCCCGCTAAGGCCGGGCGAGATCCGGGACTCAAACAGGCATTCGCTTCGCGCCATACTCTCGTCGGAGCGCGTCGAGGTCGTGGACCTCGGAGTCGTGCCGGACGACGAGGAAGCCCTTCGCGCGGCATTCCTTGGCCCGTCGTCCCAACTCGACGCCATCGTGACCTCGGGGGGAGTCAGCGTCGGTGATTTCGACTACACCAAGAAGGTGCTGCGTGAGATCTCCGGCGGCGAGATGCGCTGGATGCAGGTTGCGATCAGGCCAGCCAAGCCCTTCGCTTTCGGGCTCGTCAACGGCGTGCCGCTCTTCGGACTTCCCGGAAATCCGGTGTCCGCTCTGGTGAGCTTCGAGTTGTTCGTGCGACCCGCGATCCGGAAGATGCACGGCCACGGCGACATCTTCGATCCCATCCTCTCGGTGAGGGCCGCCAATTCATATCGGCGCCATGCCGACGGACGAGTGCATTACGCCCGGGCCCTTCTTTCGGCGGAGGCAAACGGATCGCTCGCCGTGCGCTCCCTAGAGGGCCAAGGCTCGCACATGCTCCACGAAATGGCCCGATCGAACGCACTGGTGATTTGCCCGGACGGTAACGGATACGCCGAAGGCGACGTGGTCGAAGTCCTGCCCCTCGGCCCCGCGGCACCTGCCCGCTAAAGCGCCGGCCTCCGCCCTTCCATAGGTGCGGCCAGGCGCTATGCTTTTCACACTTATGGAAAGGCATCCGCTAGTTGACTCGTTTGGCAGGCGAGTAGGAGATCTCCGCATCTCGATCACCGACCGCTGCAACTTCCGCTGCCTCTACTGCATGCCGGCAGAGGGAATGCTGTGGGTGCCGCGCGAGGACATCCTCTCCTTCGAGGAGATCTACCGCATCGCCCGCATTTGCGTAGAAGACTACGGGTTCACCGGGATACGCCTGACCGGGGGAGAGCCAACGGTCAGGGCGCAGCTCCCGCTTCTGATCGAGCGCTTGAGCAGCCTCGTACAGCCCGACACGGGCAGTCCGATCGACCTGGCAATGACCACCAACGGCGCGACACTCGCAACCATGGCTCATGACCTGAAAAAGGCCGGCCTAAAGAGAGTCAACATTTCGCTCGACTCGCTCCAGCGTGAGCGCTTTGCCGAGATGACGCGCCGAGATCAACTACACCGAGTGCTCGCAGGGATCGAGGCAGCCAAGGAGGCTGGTTTTGATCCCGTCAAGCTGAACGTCGTGGTCATGCGGGGAGTGAACGATGGTGAGGTAGTCGATTTTGCGGCCTTTGGGCGCGAAAACGGTGTGAACCCTCGCTTCATCGAGTTCATGCCACTCGACGCCGACGACGCTTGGAGCTTCGACAAAGTTGTGCCGTCTGACGAGATCGTGGCGCGGATCAGCGAGGTCTACCCGGTCCAGGAAATACCGAACGGCTCGGCCCCAGCCAGCCGCTACCGATATCTGGACGGCAAGGGTGAGTTCGGCGCAATTCCGACGGTCACGAAGCCGTTTTGTGCCGACTGTGACAGGGTGCGCATCACCGCCGAAGGTCAATTCCGCACCTGCCTGTTCGCAGTGGAGGAGTACGACCTGCGCGAAATATTGCGCAACGGCGGTTCGGACGACCGGTTGCGCGGTGAGATAGAGCGTGCAGTCGGCCTTAAGTGGGCTGGCCATTCGATCGGCAACGTGAATTTCCATCGCCCCGAGCGATCGATGAGCCAGATCGGCGGCTGAGACAAAGGCGCCTTTGGCGAGGTTGTCTCGCGCGCCCCTTGTAATTCGATCTAGGCTGTACGGCCATGACAGATTCCGGCCTCACCCACCTCGACCCGCTCGGCCGGGCGCGAATGGTCGACGTAACGCCCAAGGAGCCGACACACCGACGCGCCGTGGCACGTTGCAAAGTGTCCATGCTCCCTGAGACGACCGCGAAGGTGGCTTCAAACGCAATCACCAAGGGAGACGTCCTCGGCGCGGCGCGTATCGCCGGGATCCAGGCGGCCAAACGCACCGCGGAGTTGATTCCTCTGTGCCATCCCCTGCTGGTTGGCTCGGTATACGTCAACTTTCTGATCGGCGACGACAACGTCGAGGTCGAAGCCCAGGTGGAGACAGTGGACCGCACGGGTGTCGAGATGGAAGCCATGACCGCATGCGCGGTAGCAGCGCTGACCATTTACGACATGTGCAAGTCGGTGGACAGGTCAATGACCATCGGAGATCTGGCGCTCTGGGAGAAGGTCGGTGGAAAATCCGGCATCTGGAAGCGCCCCGGAAGGGACGAGCTCGAGGAGCCGCTCTTCTGACTTCGCCGACCCAGGATTGGTAAGCGCAAGCATTTCTTATATATCTGTGGACGAATCCGGCCTAATTACAGTAATGTAATTCGTAGAGACAAGAGGTCTACCTTGAGGTGGTACATGTCTTTGACGCTGGTACTGGCGGCGTGGGCGCTGGTACTACTTATTCCCGCGGTGGTGCGAATACGAAACCGGGGAATCGTCACCTCTGTTTCCAGATTCCATAATTCCCTCATTGTGCTGGGCCGAACTTCGACTACGCACCATGGAAGCGGGCACGTCAACACGACCGAAACCTACGTTTGGGCCCGGGCTTCCACTGCGCGAACGCAATATGCAGCTGCAGCGCCGACCGTATCACCGGGTGAAATGCGCCGGAATCGCGAGGTTGAGATCCGGCAACGTCGCACCATGGTTCTCTTCTCACTCTTTGTGCTGGTTCTAGTCTCGGCGCTGGTGACATTGCTCGCCGTCTCGCTCTTTACTCTGGGCATGCTGGTCGTTTCAGTCGGTGCCCTGGCCATGTACATCGCGATGCTCATACGGATCAAGAACATGCGCAGTATCCACGCCATGCAGGCTCGCTACGCAGGTGCCGAAGTCGTCGAGACGTATGCGGCGCCGCGAGGAGGGTCCGGATACGCACTCGGCGCCGCCAAATCCGCGCCCATCCGCATTGCGCCTACCTTCGAGGCGGCCCGCGCCCGCTAAAGTGGAACCGATGACTTTGGGGGTGTAGCTCAGCTGGAAGAGCGCTACGTTCGCATCGTAGAAGTCGGCGGTTCGAGTCCGCTCACCTCCACCA
>JAJYPE010000091.1 GCA_021795585.1 Actinomycetes bacterium
CACCGAAGGAGAAGAACCCGATGGCTCGCATGGGAGCGATTAATGCCCAGCCGCCGTAGACAGAGGTGCAAAACTCAGTCCCCATTTTGAGTTCTGGGCAACCGACAGCCCATCCCCTGCCCACTTCGTATCGGCCGCGCTCAGCCAACCGACATCTGAAAATCTCGTTGCACCGATCAACACGAAAGGCCGCACATAGCCAGCCCTAACCCAGCAAAATCCGACACAAATGGCATGGCCACAGCTCAGAGCGAGCTGTGGCCATCCGTGTCCATTGGTTAGGGCGACCAAAAATCGCTTATCTTACTAACTACCAGCCAGCAGAAGTATCGGTCGTGGCCCAAGCATTGAGTGCCACCGTTGACGTACTCGTGGGCCAGGCTGTAGTTGCAGGAGGTTTACACGCGGGATCCGTGGTACCGGCCCAGTAGATGGTCCCCAGATTGGCATCGTCAATGATGGCATAATAGTTTCCGGTCTTGGACTGACCCTCTAGGCATACGTAGGAATCAGTGCTTCCCGTGGTAGTGGCAGCGGCCTGCACCCAAACCTGGTTCGGGGGATTCCATGCACCCGCTGCCGGCTCGGCATCCGTCCAAAGAATGGTGGGCTCGAGCGAGGTAAGGGCCGCTGTGTTGGCGCCAACGTATGTGTTCTGGTTCGTGTAGTACGTCTTTGCGGTCGTCAGGGCATTCCTCAAGGTGGATTCCACCGCACGATTTTCCGCACCATTGCGCGCACCGAGGTACGTCGGAACGGCGATAGCCACCAGGATTCCGATGATCAAGACAACCACCATGAGTTCGATCAGGGTGAATCCCTGCTCTCCCTCCTCGGCTCGCCTGACCCATTTTGTCAGTTTGTTCACGATTCTCCTTCTCCTGAACATTTTGTTGCGCTGGGAGGCGCAGAACCGAGATGATTCGACAACTCCCATACGGTGAATCGTAGCAACAGATGTGTCACTTTAGAAGAAATCCCATAAATAAATCGATCCAGGATTGCCCCAAAGGCCCCCATTCACATTACCTTTGCCGTTTCATAGGAAAGCCACCCCGAAACATCGGCTGCTGAAACCACCGTAGGATCCACAAAGTCTTTGAGCGTGAGCAGCTAGATTCCCCTGCATGGCCCCAATCATTGTTGCCCGCAGGCTGGCAGAAGAGGAGATAGGCGAGATCTCCCGCTTGGCCGCAGAGGCTGAGTCGTTCGACAAGCACAAGGCTCTAGGTGATCACGCTTGGCTTGATCTGGTGCACGGTGGCCGCAAGGGGGCCTATGGCTTCACCGCCAGGATGGAAGGCCGCACACAGCTTCTGGGCTATGCCCAGCTATCGGTGGGAAACAGAAGCTGGGCCCTGGAGATGGTCGTCCATCCGCTGCATCGGAGCCGCCGATCAGGAGTGGCAGAAGCTCTGCTCAGGCGCTCTCTCGACGAAATCGCCGCCAACGGCGGCGGACATATGCACATCTGGCTGGCGCATAATGACCACGACATGGTGGAGGTTCTTCACTCCGCAGGCTTCAGGCGTGGGCGTGAACTTATCCAGATGCGGCGCCGCCTTCCTTTGGAGCGGGACCTCATCCCTGAGCCAATCGAGACCCGGCCCTTCGTGTGCGGATTAGACGAGAACGAATGGCTCCGGGTGAATAATCTCGCATTCGCGAGCCATCCTGAGCAGGGCGGATGGACGGTCGAAACCTTGTCTTCGCGCCAGCAGGAACGATGGTTCGATCCTGAGGGATTCTTGCTTCACTTTGATGGCGAGCATCTTGCAGCATTTTGCTGGACCAAAATCCACACCGACACCGAACCAATGATGGGAGAAATCTACGTTATTGGAGTCGACCCGGCGCTCGGCGGAAGGGGCCTTGGCAGACGAATTTGCGTGGCCGGACTCGAGTATCTGGCACGCAAGCGCGTGCCGGTCGCCATGCTCTACGTTGACTCCGACAATGCGGCCGCCGTGTCGATGTATGAACACCTCGGCTTTCATCCCAACCACGTCGACACCGCCTACGTGGCCGACGTCGAGCCAGACGAATCCAGCGCCTGATTGGGGCCCGGCGCACGGACGGACCTCACGGCCATCCGGAGCCGTTACCCGCCGCAAGCACTGAATCCCGCGCTAGCCGGCCGAAAAACCAATCAACCTGCCCAGGGTGAAGGTGATCCCGGCCGCGATCGCCGAGAGGATCAGTTGCCGCGCGACCGACTTGAACAGGGAGCGGCCGGTGGCCCACGAGAGTGCCGACCCAATCAATATCGAGGCGATGATGGCCACGACCACCGAGATGTAGACGCCAGTGCTGCCGGTCGTAAAGAACCAGGCGGAAAGTGGGAGCAGCGCTCCCACCGCAAAGGCGACGAAGGACGAGAGCGCGGCTTGGATCGGAGAGCCGATGGAGGAGGGATCGATGCCCAACTCTTCTTTGGCATGGGTCGCCAGCGCCACCTCCGGATCGTCCATCATGTGGGCCGCAAACTGCTCCGCGAGATCCCGAGGAACCCCTCTGGACTCGTATATTCGCGCCAACTCCTTTTGCTCGAAGTCCGGCCTCCCGTGAATCTCGGCCGCCTCGATCGCAATCTCGCGCTCGAAAAGTTCGCGCTGAGCGGACATCGACACGTATTCGCCGATCGCCATGGAGAAGGCGCCGCCCACCAAGCCGGCAAGGCCGGCCAGTCTGACGAGCCCCGCGGCAGGATGGGCTCCGGCCACACCCAGGATCAAGGTAGTATTGGAGATAAGCCCGTCAGATATTCCGAAGACGGCCGCACGCGCTGCCCCGCCGGTAACGTCCCGGTGATCTTCATGCATTGGCATGTCGCCGTCTCCTACGGGCGCGAGATTTCGCTTGGCGCTCATGTGCACCAGCTCGGAGAAACTGCGGGGCTTGCGTGACATAGCCCTCAATCTAACTGCCGATGCCTTTCTTTGACCTAAACCAAGCCCAGCTATTAGAACTCCTCAAGGACCAGCCCACGTACCGCGTCAAGCAGGTATGGCAGGGGGTTTACGAGGGGCTCGAGCGCCCCCACGAAATCACCAGCCTTCCCAAGTCGCTGCGGGAACGTATGGGGCAAGAGATGGACTTCGCCCTTTCGCTCAACCCAGTCGACCGCGTCGCGGCTGACGATAGGCGCACGATCAAGGTCCTTTGGGGCCTGGCTGACGGTCGCCAGGTCGAGTCGGTCCTCATGGCTTACTCAGACCGGGTGACTCTCTGCGTCTCCTCTCAAGCGGGGTGCGCTATGGGGTGCGTCTTCTGCGCAACGGGCCAGGCCGGCTTCTTCCGGCACCTCACCAAGGGCGAGATCCTCGAACAGGTCTTCCATGCGTCGGTGCTATCCAAGCGAGGATTCGGACAACGGCTTTCCAACCTTGTCTTTATGGGCATGGGCGAACCGATGGCCAACTACGAAAATGTGGTGGCCGCCATCAGGTCGATCGTCAATGATTTTGGAGTCTCGGCGCGCCACATCACGCTCTCGACCGTAGGTATCATTCCGGGGATACGCAGGTTGGCGGAAGAAGAACTCCCCATCTCGCTAGCCGTCTCCATCCACGCCGCCAACGACGAGAAGCGGACGCGGCTGGTGCCGATGAATGCCCGCTACCCGCTCGATGACCTGGTCGAGGCACTGACGTATTACAGGTCACGGTCAAACCGCCGGATCTCATTCGAGTGGGCAATGATGGCCGGCATCAACGACGGCCTCCAAGACGCCATTGAACTTGCCGCCCTGGCAAAGCGGGTCGGCGCGCACGTCAACCTGATACCGCTGAACCCAACTCCGGGATGGGACTACCCCGGTTCGGCACCGGAGGTCGTGCGCGAGTTCCGCGATCAGCTTACCGACTCGGGAATCAACGCAACCATAAGAGCGAACCGTGGCAATCAGATTGCAGCCGCGTGCGGTCAGCTTCAAACGCAGTTCTCGCGACGAGCCCGAATCAGCGACCGTACCGATACGCAGGATCTTTTCAGGTTGGTTTGAGCCTCGTCCCATCCTCCTGCATCAAGCTGGATGCATATCTCCTGTAGATTGGGGACGCTACAGCCAAGACCAGGGGGCGCTAGCTGCGCCCCGGGAGCCAAACCGATGCAACAAATGCGCCTTTATAACCGATCGCTTCCTCAGATGCTGAACACCGCTCAGCTTCTTCTCTACCTGAACGCCGCGCTGGACCTCCTGTTCCGGTTTGGCGGAGCTTTCGGCCTCTTGCTCGTGGCCGGGGAAGCCATCGGCGCTTTTGGCCTGGCCAACGAACGTAAGTGGGGCTACTGGCTGGCGCTGGTGGCCGCTTCCCTGCCGGTCCTTCTCACCATCTTGTATTTCGGTTCACTCAGCTACTTCTCGGCGATTGTCACGCTGCTGGTGCGCGGCGTGGTCGTGGTCTTCCTCATCCATCCGACCTCCCGCGCATACAAGTCGGTCTACTTTTCCTGAACCAAAGACCCGCCCTCAGGATCTGGTTCGCATAGTCCCAGGATTGCGCGCCCGGGATCGCCAAGCCCAAAGCCGGGCTGCTCCCCTGGCCAAGTTGCTAACACAAGTGGGGCTTTAGGCGCCCAACTTCGGCGTCACCAACTTGGCCAAGTCATCCACGCCACCGGGGCCGCTGTCCTTGCGAATCCAACCAAGGAACCGCCCCAAGCACCCGGAAGACGCCTGTATTTGCGTCTCGCCTCGGTGATGGCACCCCATTTACAGAACTTCGGCGTGGGCGGACATACCATTCGATTCCCTGGCCAGGGTTTCAGGGTGCTAGACAATGAGCATGGCAACAGTGATTCACGGCATCGACGAACTCAAAAGCATGATCGGGCAGCACCTGGGCTGGTCCGACTATCACCAGGTAACCCAGGAGCAGATCAACGCCTTCGCCGATGCGACTGGCGACCACCAGTGGATCCACATAGACCTCGAGAAGGCGAAAGCCGGACCCTTCGGCACGACAATCGCGCATGGCTACCTGACACTTTCACTTGTACCCATGCTCCTTGCCCAGGTCATGCAAGTGGAAGGTGTCGCGATGGGTGTCAACTACGGCGCCAACAAGGTCAGGTTCCCAGCACCCGTGCCATCCGGTTCCAGGGTTCGCCTGGGCGCGACGGTGGCGGGAATCGAGGAGTTCCAGGGCGGAGTGCAGAATCTTGTCGACGTAACCATTGAGGTCGAAGGTGCACCCAAGCCCTCCCTTGTCGCCCAGCTGGTATTCCGCTACTATCTCTGAAGAACGACTCTCGTAATATTTCCGGCCCGCCGATGGGCCTGGGCAATTTTCTATTCAGGGGAGTGGAGCCACGAAACTTTCTCATGCCGAACAGCACCTGCGCGTCAAGCCCAGTTCAGGTTTCCACCTTGCCAAGCTCGAGTGCTCGAGTACCCCTGGGGTGACCCAGGGCAAGACCGAGTTGGACCAGTCCATCCTGGCCCTCCACCTCCGCCTGGAGGCGCTGCAGGGCAGGCTGTGGGCTGAATCCAAGCGCTCGCTGCTGCTCGTTCTTCAGGCGCTGGATACCGGAGGCAAGGACGGCACCATCCGTCGGGTCTTTGGAGGCGTAAACCCTCAGGGCGTCACGGTTAGTGGCTTCCGCGCCCCGATCGGCGAGGAACTCCAGCACGAGTTCCTATGGCGAATCTATCGAGCGCTCCCCCGCCGCGGCGAGATCGGCATCTTCAACCGCAGCCACTACGAGGATGTCGTGGCCACGCACGTCCTTGGCCTCATCGATGCCGATGAGGAGAAGAGGCGACTTAAGGCCATCCGCGCCTTCGAAGAGCACCTGACGGAATCCGGGACCACCGTCGTGAAGGTCTTCCTCCACATCTCGAAGGACCAGCAGCGCAAGCGCTTACAGGAGAGAATCGACGAACCGGACAAGCGCTGGAAGTTCTCCGCTGCCGACCTTGACACACGCAAGCGCTGGGACGACTTCACGGCTCAGTACAGCCACATCATCGAGGAGACGTCCTACGACTTCGCCCCTTGGTTCGTCGTCCCCGCCAATCACAAGTGGTATCGGGATTGGGCGGTAATCAACCTGTTGGTCGACACCTTGGAAGCCATGAACCCGCAATTTCCACCGGCGGCTCCGGGAATCGAGAGCATCGTAGTCGAATGATCCGTCGTGCACCGGGATTAGCCTGATTGGCGCGTCGATGTCGGCGCGCCACCGCACATGAAGCTCTTCCGCGACGCCCTCGAACTTCTCTTCGTCATCGCCATCGGCGGTATGCTTTCCTCGGCTGTGCGCAAGCTGCGCCACCGCGGCATATCGCCGTACACCTGCCCCAATTGCGGGCGGCCGACCTCCCGGGCATACGAGAAGTGCCGCCACTGCGGAGCCCCCGTCAAGGGCTGATTACTCGTTTGATTTGAGCGTCTACTACTATTATTGGAGTGACGACCGAGTTGACGGCACGCGGCGGGGCAACGGCCACGCCGGCGCGCTATGAGATTGCCGACCTGGCCCGTTTGAGCGGCCTCAGCGTCGACACCATCCGCTTCTACCAGAGCCGCGGCATACTGATGTACCCCACCCGCCAAGGGCGCAAGGCATACTACGGTCCCGAGCACCTCGAACGCATTACCAAGATCCGAAGTCTGCAGGACCGCGGACTCTCGCTTCGGGAGATCAAGGACCGGCTCGAGCGCGAAGCCGGCGACCTTGCCACCGTGACCGCCCTCCGGCTGGACTTCGATGAGTTCTCCTCCCGGATCGGCCTCCCGGCGGCGATCGTCCACTCGCTCATCGCCGAGGGGCTGTTGATCCCGCTCACCGAGGGAGGGCGGCAGGTCTTCGGTGGCAAGGACATCCGCATGGCCGAGTTGGCCTTGCAGCTTCTCGGACAAGGTCTCCCCTTTGCCGAACTTCTGGCACTTGCCAAGGCACATCACGAAAGGATGCGCCTGACGGTCCAAGACGCAGTGACGCTGTTCGAGGACACCCTCCGTGTCGACCCGGGGACGCGCGACGAGAGCGAGATCGCCGAGGAATACGAGAGTTTCCTACGATTGAGCAGCGCCGTGGCCGAACTGGTCTCTTTGCACTTCGAGCGTTTGCTTCTCGCAACGTCCGAGGAGCGCTTGATCAAGACTGCTGGCGCCGCAGAACTTGAGACCGTGCTGCGCCTGGCCAAGGAAAGGCCGATGCTGTGAACGCCACCGGGAATGTGGGCAAAGCGCACGGGTCCGCACTGCCGTCGCAGGAGAACAAGGCCGCCTTCGTGCGTGCCATGTTCGACCGGATATCACCACGCTATGACCTGACCAATCGCCTCATGACGATGGGGATGGACATTCACTGGCGCCGCTATGCCGCCAAGAGCCTGGCAATGGAACCAGGCGGCCTCGCCCTCGACGTGGCATGTGGGACAGGCGATTTCGTCCGTTTGCTACGTTCCATGGGCTACCGCGTCATCGGCGGGGACTTCTCGCTCGGGATGCTGACAGCCAGCGACCAGGCGGGTCTTGTTCAGGCGGATGCCGCGCGACTAC
>JAJYPE010000092.1 GCA_021795585.1 Actinomycetes bacterium
CCCCATGTTGGACCGGGAGGTACCAATGGCGTCGAACTCATCGATGAAGCCGATCGCCCCGCCCTCTCGCGCCGCGGCGGCGCGAAGCGCCCGGAAGTAACCCCTGATCTTGCGATTGGTCTGCCCGTAGTACATGGCCTGGAAACTCGAGGCCGATGCGTAAAGGAACGGCACCCCCGCCTCCGCCGCCATGGCCTTGGCCATTAGGGTCTTGCCGGTGCCGGGAGGCCCTTCGAACAGCACCCCCTTGCGCGCCCGGCCACCGAGCACCGTTTCGAATCGGTCGCGGTACTCGAATATCTCCAGCGTCCTGCGTACATCCTCGAGTTCGGGGCCCAAGCCCTTCACGTCGTCGAAGCCGATCTGGATATCGCGGGCGTTGAAGCGTACGTGCGGCGAGCGCCCCAGGAACAGCGCCGGCCCCACCATGACCACCAACAGCACCACGACCAGTATGGCGGGCACCAGGTAGGGCGAGGTGGGTAAGTGCACGTTGAACGAGACCAGCGGTCCACCACTGGCATACAGATAGAGCCGGTAAGCCGCCAAGACGAAGAGCAGCCCCAGCAGCAGCAGAAGCCTCCGCCCCCGCGCCTGCTTCCAGCGCTCGCGTACCAGCTCCACGTCCGTGGGCGGAGTGAAAATAGCAGCCAGTGGTGCTCCGGCACCCGTCGCGGGCGAAGATTCCGTCATGTCCCACCCCCGCCACATAAAACGTTTCCCATATGCGATCCTAGACCGCAGCCAGGGTTGCCGCAAGCGGCTAGGTGCGCAGGACCGCGCGGGGCCGCAGGTGGTCGGGAATGCCTACGCGGCTTGGGTTTGCCTGGTCACGACCAGAAAGCACCGGCTCAGATGCCGGCCAGGCGGCACCGATTTCGGGGTCGTTCCAGGCCACACCCAGCTCGTCCGAGGGGTTGTAGTAGCCGTCCACCAGGTAGGTGAGGATCATGTCGGTAACCGCGTAGAAACCGTGCGCCACTCCGGGCGGGATGAAGAGCCCGAGGCCGGTGGAATCGCCCAGCTCAATCTCCAGCGTCGCACCGTCGGTGGCCGATCCCACCCTGAGGTCGTGCAGCACCACGTGCGCACGGCCGGTCACCACGTACCAGTAGTCAGCCTGATGAAGGTGGTAATGCAGGCCGACCAGCGAACCGGCCTGTTTGTCCGAACGTGACCCCTGCACCATCTCCCGGCCCAGGCCGAACCAGGCACGGCGGTAGGTCTCGGTGAAACGGCCTCTGTCGTCCCCGAATGAGACCGGGTGCACGATCACCACACCGTCGATCGTCTCGGAGTTCTCCAACCTGGTCGAGCTCACGTCCCCTCCTCGGTCTGACGCCCTCGACGATCCTAAAGGGCGCCGGCGGCTGCCGCGTGCTGATCGGAGAGCAAGATGACCTCGCCTTGACGGGCCGCGGTAACCCGCAACCCGTGCGGCGCATAACGCGCGGCCAGCTCCCGCTCCACCGCAACCAGCTCGGAATCGGTGTGCAGCGGATCGTGATGGAAAAGTACAAGGTGCTTGGCGCCGGCCCGGTGAGCGAGGGCCGCCGCGTATCCGGGTGTCGAGTGTCCCCAGTCGCCTTTAACCGCGAACTCGGCCTCGCTGTACTGGGAGTCGTGAATCACCAGATCGGCACCACTGGCCAGCCGCAACGCCCTTTCATCGAACGTATCCAGCCCGGGAGGCGCCTGGTGGTCGGGGATGTAGCAGATCGAAAACCCGTCTGCCTCGATGCGATAGCCGTAGGCGGTGTCGGTGTGGGGGACTTCGAGCGCAAGCACCTCAACCCCCGAAGCCGGCAGGTCGAAACGGCTCTCGCCAATCCTGAAGACCGAGATCTCCCCTCGATACCTGAGCGGAGAGACCGGGAAGTAGGGAGGTGCAAAGAGGCGCTCTAGTGGGCCGCTCCCCTCCGGCGTAAAGATCCTGAGTCTGGCACCCTCCACGTCGATGGGGCTGAAGAATGGCAACCCCTGCACGTGGTCGAAGTGGTAGTGGCTGAGAAGGACCGAGGCCCGTACTGGCGCTCCGGGTGCAAGCCCCCGCGCATATCCGTCCATACCGGTGCCCAGATCAAGAAATACCGGCTCGCCCCCGGCCTCGACCACCACAAAGGACGTGTCCCCGCCGAAGATCGCGTGGTCTGGGCCGACCACCGGGCGCGAACCCCGGGTTCCGTAGAAGCGCATCGAAACCGTCACAGAGGAAAAACTAGCCAGTTTCCGACCCCTGCTGGAGACGCCCGGCATGCGAGAGCGGGCACATGTGACGAATCACACACGGGCCACCGCGGCGCAAAGGTGCCGGATTACACCCGGGCCGGCGCCGGCTTCGAAAGCCTCTCAGCTGGCCTGGAACTGCCCGGTGCGTTGCAGCATGACCTGCAGATCCTGGGGCGACGAGGCGGCCATGAGGGCCTCCTTGACATCGATCAGGCCCGCGGAGATCAGGTCGAAAAGCGACTTCTCAAAGGTGAGCATGCCGTAGAACTCGCCGTCCTTGATGATCGAGTGGATGTCGTCGGACTTGTCCGGCTCGAGAATTGCCTGGGAGACACGTCCGTTGGCCACCAATATCTCCATCACCGGCCGCAATCCACCGGTGTTCGTCCGCACCAGCCGCTGGCATATGACGCCACGCAGTGAGCTGGCCAAATCGGAGCGGATCTGGCCATGCTGGTGGGCGGGGAAGAAATCGATGATGCGGTTGATGGTCTCCTTGGCATTGGTGGTGTGCAGCGTGGAGAGCACCAGGTGCCCGGTCTCAGCCGCCGCGATGGCCGCGTGCACCGTCTCCTCGTCGCGCATCTCGCCGATGAGGATGACATCGGGGTCCTCGCGCATGGCCGACTTCATCGCCTGGGCGAAGTCGATGGCATCGAAGCCGATCTCACGTTGGTTTATATAGGCGCGCTCGTCCCTCTGAAGAACCTCGATCGGGTCCTCGATGGTGATGACGTGGCAGGCGCGGGTGCGGTTGATGTGGCCGATCATGGAGGCGAGCGTCGTCGTCTTGCCCGATCCCGTGGGCCCGGTCACCAGGATGAGGCCGCGCCTCTCGTTGGCCAAGCGGGTAACAACCGGCGGGAGCCCCAATTCCTCCACCGTGGAAGGGGCGTTGATGACGCGGCGAAATGCCATGGAGATCATGCCGCGCTGAAAAAACGCGTTGACTCGGAATCTGGTGCCATCCGACGCGGAGAAGGCATAGTCGGCCTGGCGATGCGCCTCGAGGGCGTCCCAAAGCGTTGCGGTCATGGTGGAGCGGGCTATATGCGCCATGTCGTCCGCCGTGGGGGCGGATACATCGGTGACCTCGGAGAGGATGCCCTTTACGCGCACTCTAGGCACGACGCCGGCCTTCAGGTGCAGGTCCGACCCATCACGTGTTGAAAGAAGCCTCAAAAGGCCATCGAGGTAGTCGTGGCTCACAACCATTAACTTCGGCCCTCCTGCTGAGCATCTGAAGCAAATCCCGGCGTCGAGGTTGTCAATTCGACTTTGAATCGGCGATATTGCGACTGGAAAATACTACTCCGGCAGGTTGACCATGGACAAGGTTTTCTGCCTCTATCGAGCCGGCGGGCCGCCTCTCGTCATGCGGCTTATAGCGCCGGAAACAACGCCGGTTGCCAGCCACGGGGTCATGTCGGCGGCAAGCGCGGGACGGTGGATGTAGAAGCCCTGCGCCATGGAGCAGCCCAGCACGCGAAGCGCTTCCATGACCTCCTCCGTCTCCACTCCCTCGGCGACTGTTCCGATCGAGAGATCCTTGGCGAGATCAATTATCGCCCGCACAATGGCCCGGCCGTTGGCATCCCCCGCCATAGTCGTAACGAAGGAGGAGTCGATCTTGACCGTGGAAATTGGCAGGTGCTGAAGATAGGTGAAGGAGGAATAGCCGGCCCCGAAATCGTCCACCGACACCGCCACGCCCATGGCGCGCAGCTGCTCGATCACCAGCCGGGAACGAGTGGGGTCGGCCATGACAGTGCTCTCGGTGATCTCCATTTCCAGCCACCGCGCATCGACGCCCGCTACGGTGAGTTCCCTTGCCACCATCCCCGGGAACTCCAAATCATGCAGGTTCTTGGCCGAGGTGTTGACCGCCACGCCCACTTTGATTCCCCCCGCATGCCACCGCGCGCACTGGGCGAGTGCCTCGCGTACCACCCAGGCGGTGAGTGGGCCCATCAACTCGGTCTGCTCCGCCAAGGGCATGAACTCCCCCGGTCCCACCAGACCGAGTCGTGGATGGTTCCACCGAAGCAGCGCCTCCACGCCTGCAACCCGATCGGTTGCCAGGTCGACCTTGGGCTGGTAAACGAGGTGGAGCTGGCTGGTCCCGATCGCCGAGCGCAGGTCGGCCAGAAGCGAGAAGCGTCCCGCGCTGAAGCGCTCGGATCCGCCTTGGTAGGTCGACACCCCTAGGCGCTGCCGCTTGGCGCCGAAGAGCGCGACGTCGCTGCGGGCGATCAGCTCGGGGGCCGTGGTGCCATGATCGGGGAACAGGGCCACCCCGATCGAGCCGGTCACGGCCACCGGGCAACCGCCGATCTCGAGCGGCCGCGCGATCTGTCGGCGCAGTCGAGCTCCGATCGCCTCGACCTCTTCGCGCGATCCCACCTGGTAGGCGGCGATAGCAAACTCATCACCCCCCAGGCGCCCGAGCAGGTCGGTAGGGCGCAGGCTTCCCTCCAGCCTTCCCGCCATAGCCCGCAGGGCCAGATCGCCAACGGCGGTTCCCAGAGTCGCGTTGACCTCTCCAAAGCCGTCCAAATCGATCAGGAAGATCGCGAAGCTGCCGCCTCGGCGCTCGGCTTCCGCGATAAGGGCCTCCACACCCCGCTCGAAACTGGTCCGGTTGGGAAGATTGGTGAGGGCGTCGACGCTGCGAAGGCGGCTGCCCTCCAGGGCGCGCTTGGCGCCGAACTGCACAGCGAGGGCCACCAGTACGGCCACGGGCACGAAAACGCCGCTCTTTTCGACTAGCGCCAGGACGAGGACGCCCAGTAGAAGCAGCACCGCCTCAGCGCCAAATACCTCCGCCGCCTCCGGCCCGAGGGCGAACCTGACCGAAACGCCCCGCAGGTACGACCACCAGAGTGCACGAAGCAGTCCGGCGACCAGGGCCATTGCAAGTGCAGCTACCAGCTGCCCTGCCACCGAGGCACCGGTAGGGGATCCTCCCGCCAGGCCGGCTCCTGCTCCGAAGGCGGCAAGCACTCCCAGCCCGGCTGCCATAGTGATGAGCGTCGACGAAGCGGACATGAGTGCCGCAGTAGCCGGCCGCTTCCTTGCCAGGGCCAGAAGAGCCCTGACAACGGCGGCAACCAGCAGCAAACTCGCGGAGGGGGCGTAAAGGAGGAGCGCAAAGGCGAAGGCCCAGGATTCCGCCTCCAGTGGCCTTGCCCGGTCCGAGCGCTCGGCAAGCGCCCCGACCAGCTCCGAGATCACCAGGGACCCGAAGAGAAGCACCGAGATCCAGGCGTGGCTACCCAGACTTACTACGGGACCGGATGCCGCTATGGCCGCGAGCGCGGCCAACGCCACGGCGGTGACTGCCACCGGGAGCTGACGACTCTTGAGATGCCGCGCCCGCCTGTTGTCCAAGCTCCGGCTCCGATCGAAACTCTGCCTACGGGCCCTAAAGCCCTTCGCGTAGCGCACGGCGACGCCCTCGGAGGGCGGCGGCGCGCGCATAATTGCTAGCAGGATCTTACCGGAGTGTAATTACGTGACGCCAGGGATTTGGCGTATCAGGCCGAGGCGCCGCCTCCAGCCGCGATGGCCACGTAGAGCCGATCGCCCGAGCCGAGAAGGGAGATCTCCCCGTTTGCCACAATGCGCACGTCATAGATTCCGCCCGATACCAACCCCCCCGAGACGTTGAGGTTCAGCTGGCTGCCGTCATAAGAGAACGGACCCTGCGAGATGACGATGGGCGGCCCCCCGGTGGTGCCGGCCGGGCACAGCAGCTCCATGGTCACGTGGTCGAGGTTTGAGCCGAATACCTGGAAGTCGCCCGAAGGGGAGTAGGTGCTGGGCTGGGGGTTGACGACCTTGGTCACCTGCGGCGCGCTCCCGGCGGTGGAGCCTGGCGATGAGCAGCTGAAGGATGGTGCCGCAGTCGTGGGCGGCGGAGGTGGCGACGTCGTTTTAGGGGCGACGGTGGTGGTAGTGACCGGAACGGTGGTCGGCGTTACCGGCACCGTGGTCGGCGTTACCGGCACCGTGGTCGTTGGGGCCTGCGATGGTGCCGAGGCTGGTGAACTCGCCCCACCAACCGTGGTGGTGGCTCCGGCAGGGGCCGACGTGGAGGAGCGTTGAGTTTCCAAGCTCCGGGCACCGGTCAAAAGCGCCGCCACTACGACGGCTGCCCCGACACCAGCGCCTAATGCTTTAATCCTGGCGACCCTCAGGCCAATCATCTCCACTGCGACCGTTCGGCACCCTGCGAAGCCGTTCGAGGCCCAGCTTAGAGCATATTTTCACGGAAAGTGAAAATTTTCCTAAAGTTTCCTCACAAGCCTGCCGATAATGCCGACCTGTGGAGGAAATTCAGGACTCCGCCCAGATCTCCTCGCCGTAGGGACGCATGCGAGAGGGGGCGAAATCCCGCTTCCATACCATGACGCGGCGACGGAAGTAGCAGACTTCCTTGCCGTCTTGGTTGATCCCCTTGGTCTCCACCAGGACGATGCCGCGGTCCGGCTTGCTCTTGGACTCGGTCCGGTCCAGCACCCTTGTCTCGGCATAGATGGTGTCACCGTGGAAGGTCGGGTAGCGGTGCACGAGCGATTCGATCTCGAGATTGGCGATCGCCGCCCCGGACACATCCGGAACCGACATGCCCAGCACCAGCGAGTAGACCAGGTTTCCCACCACAACGTTCTTCTTGTGGACCGACTCGTGCTCAGCGAAGTAGACGTTGGTGTGCAACGGATGGTGGTTCATTGTGATCATGCAAAAGAGGTGGTCATCCGCCTCCGTGATCGTCTTGCCCGGCCAGTGGCGATAGACGTCACCCGGAGTGAAGTCTTCGAAGTAGCGACCGAAGGGGCGCTCGTATACGGTCACCTCACGCCTCCACCACTCGCAGATCAGGCATGGCCCGCGTGGAGAAGCTCGCCGACCAGTGCTCCTCGGAAGCACCGTTGATGGAGAGCTTCCAGACGAAGCGCTTGCCGGGCTCGAGGGGCAGCGGCCCCAGGTTGATGGCGATGTTTACGCTGACGTCGGCGCCCACCGGAATCCCCTCGGGGCTGCCAACACGGAAGTCGCCGCGCACCTCGACCGGGCGCGGGCCTTCGGGGGTGTCGAGAATCACCGGCGAGCCGTCCAATTCTTCCAGGAAGAGCTCCCAGTGGTGTTCATCGGCAGCGGCGGCGTAATCGACGTCGATCTTGAGAGCGATCGCCATTGGGGTCGGCCCCGGGCCGACCAGGTTCCAGCCGCCGCCTAGCA
>JAJYPE010000093.1 GCA_021795585.1 Actinomycetes bacterium
GAACACTTATGTATATCAGGCCAGGGATCGCAAAACTGGGCGCCCGCTCAACGGGATGATCGAGGCGGACAACGAGGTCTCCGTCGTCGAACGCCTGCGGGAGATGGGCTACATGCCAATCTCCGTAAAGGCGAAGCGCACCGGTGGCCTAAACGCCAACATCCGCATTCCGGGAATAACCGATCGGGTGAGCGCTGACACGCTGGCCACCTTCTCGCGCCAGTTTGCCACAATGATCTCGGCCGGCCTCCCGTTGGTACGGGCGTTGGCCATCTTGGCTGGACAGACTGAGAACACCACGCTCAACAAGGCTCTCGTTCGGGTCCGCCAGGACATCGAGCGCGGAAGCTCACTGTCACGTGCCTTGGCCGAGCATCCAAAGGTGTTTGACCGGCTTTACGTTTCGATGGTGAGGTCAGGCGAGATCGGAGGCGTGCTCGATAGGGTGCTCCTCGACCTGGCCACAACTCTCGAAAAGTCGGCCTCCATAAGGCGCAAGATTCGCTCCGCTATGACCTATCCGGTCGCGGTGCTTATCCTGGTGCTCCTGATCCTGACGGCCATGCTCCTCTTCATCGTGCCGCAGTTCAAGTCCATTTTTGCCTCCCTGGGTGGCACACTTCCGTTGCCAACCCGTATCCTGATCGCCGTCTCGAACATCATGGTGCACGCCTTTATCTTCGTGGTGATCGGTGTCGTCATCGTGGTTTACCTGGTCCGCCGCTACCTCCAGACGCCCACGGGGCGGCGGCTTCGGGATAACGCGGCGCTTCATGTGCCGGTCTTTGGCAAAATCGTCCACAAGAGCGCCATCGTGCGCTTCGCCAGCACTCTCTCGTCCCTGATGCGCTCAGGTGTTCCGCTCCTCGAGGCCCTGGATATCACCAAGGGGACCACCAACAATGTCGTATTCGCCGAGGCCATAGCCCAGATGCAGGAGGGCGTGCGCCAAGGCATCTCCCTGGGTACCACCATGGCGAACCACTCGGTATTCCCGTCCATGGTCACCCAGATGGTGGCGGTCGGCGAGGAGACCGGTGAAGTAGACAACATGTTGGACAAGGTCGCGCAGTTCTACAGCGAACAAGTCGAGGCGATGGTCGGCGCCCTGGCTTCGCTGCTCGAGCCGGTACTGATCGTCATCCTGGGCACCGTCGTCGGCTCGATGGTCATCTCGCTTTATCTGCCGATGTTCGATGTTATAAAGCTCATTCACTAAGCCGGCGGCGGGCAGTAGCGGGGATCATGCCGGAACCAAATCACCCGTGCATTTGAGTACGCCACACTGCCGTATCACCTCCCCGGTCGCCGGGAAGGGCGCAACCCGCCTGTCGAGGCTCATCCTTCTGAGCACAAGAAGTTCTCCGCGCTGCCGCCGTTTGAGGAGCCTCGCTGTGGCGGCCCACCCGTTGTTCGTGGATGCGTTTCCCAAACGAGGGGTCCAGGGCTTTAGCGCGGCCGTGGACTCATGAGGACGATCAGTGCAGCTCTATCTTCTTGGCGCGAGCGCCTTTGGTCTTGGGTGCGGTAATGGTGAGGACGCCCTCCACCAATGAGGCATCGATCTTGTCCGCGTCGATTTCATCGGGCAGCAGGACCTCGTAACAGAAGCTGCCCACTATGCGCTCGTGGTGCCTCAGAACGCCCGCGCGATCGCGCTCTTTGCGCTCACCGCGGACCGAGAGCCGACGCCCGGAGACTTCGATGCTCACCTCGTCCTTCTTGACGCCGGGCAGTTCGACTTCGACGACAAACGCGTCGTCGGTCTCCTCGATGTCGGCCAAGGGGGTGAAGCCCTCGATTACCAGGGGTGCGAAGAGGTGACGCCAGGGGCCCCACGCATTGGAGAGCTGGCGTGCCATGTGCTCGAGTTCCACGAACGGGTCCGTGCGCACGACCTCTAACGAATTGTTGTTGGTGCGCTTGGTTGCGGGTGCAGCCATTTCGACCTCCTCTCGAATGGCCAAAGACGGCTGCGGCGAGAATCCGTCGTCGCCACTGCGTTGCCGCAAGGTTCGCCATCGGTCCTATCAGCCGCCCGTGCATTGTTATAGACCAAGGGGCTAACCCGCCCCAATAGTCGATGGCGTCAAAGCGGAGTGCAAAGCGTCACATGCCGCCGGAGTCACCGGCTAAAGCGCCGGTGACTCCACTGGATCGCGCTAGAAGGCGGCGATCCCGTTGGGCGTACCCACGCCGGTGGGACCGTTGTAGACGCCGGCCCCTCCCGTAATGAAACCAGTGAAGCTGTCCGACGCATTGCAGAGGTAAGTTGTGCAGTTTTTGGCGTTGGCGCCGCTGTTCACCGTGGTGAGCCCGCCGGTGGCGGAGTAGAGCTGCTTGGCGGCTTTGCTCCCCAGGTCATTGTTGGCAAGCGCGAAGACGCTAGCGATGATGGGCGATGCCACGCTGGTGCCACCGACCACCATCCAGCCGCTTTGGCCGTAGGTGTCATACATGGCGACACCGGTGTTGGGATCAGCGACGGCTGAGGTGTCGGCCACCTGACGCATATCGGCGCAGACGGTCCGCGTGTACGGCTGCCACCCGGGGTTTGCCTCATAAGCGGAGCAGCCGCTGCCGGCCCCGCTCCATGCGGTTTGCGACCATCCGCTAGTGGAGGATCCGCTGAGCGTAGTGCCACCCGCGGCGACCACATCCGGCGAGGCCGCAGGGTACTCCACTCCGTAGCCGTTGTCGCCGGAGGAGGCGACGAAGGTCACGCCCTTCCCGCTGTAGGACGGGTCGTAGCTGGTCTCGGCACTGAACTCGGAGCTGCCATAGCTGTTGGAGACCACTTGTGCGTTCGCTCCGGCATATGCCGCCGCCGCCGCGAGGTTGGACATGGAGTTCGAGGACGCCTCCACCACCAGGACGTTGCAGTTCGGACAGATTGCCGACACCATCTCTACGTCCAGGGCCTCTTCGGTGCCCCAGCCACTGTTGCCCCTAGGGAGCTTGGTGCCGCCTGCCTGATTTACGATGGTGAGGCAGCCGCTGGCGGTGGTGCACGGCGGAAGGCCGAAGTAGGTGCGATAGGTGGCGAGGTTGGAAGCTAGATAAGGGTTCGAGTAGGCGTCCACGATTGCCACCGTGACACCGGAGCCATTCGCAGAGCTGGCGCTTGCCAGGTTGTAGGCGCTCTGCAGGTCGGCCGGGGAGTAGCCGCTCGGAGTGGTGGATCCCCCTCCCGGAGGGGGTCCCGGCTTGCGCGCATGCTGGCCGCGCCAGGTGCTCGGGTTAAGCAGGATCTGGGAGAAGCAGCGCGCGAATCCGGCTTTGGCTGGTCCGCAGACGTTGGCGACGGAGGGTTTGGCAGACTTCGTCGGGCTTGCACCGGCTGGGGCGGCCGTGAGCGAGATCAGAGCCAGGGCGCTCGCACCGAAAATGGCGAGCCGCAAGCGTTGTCGGTGCATGGGCTTTCTCCTTGAGGTGGGGAGCAATTCGGAAATTAGCGAGGGGAATCTGGCGAAATGGTATCACCGTGACGGGCCACATGGGCCGGAAACGCGCAGTCATTACACGTCTCAAGGCAAACACAAACAGGACGCGCACAAATGGCAAGCACGCCCTCTTTTGGAATTCCAAATGGCCGGTGTTAGATTCACAGCTTGTGAAGCCGACAGCCGATATTACCTCCCGTGAGGGGGAATTTGTCGTCACGGCTCCTTTCGAATCCGCCGAGGGTCTCTTCAAACCGCGGGCTGGCCGTAGCGGCCATTCCGCCGCGCTTTGTATTGCAATCGATAAGCAGACGCCCCAGCCTGCGGATTCGGTAGATTCTTTGTCAACCCAGAGTGAATGAGGTGAGGCTCGTTGAAAGTAGCCATTCCACGAGAGCGACAAGAAGGCGAAGCGAGGGTGGCCGCGACTCCGGACTCGGTGACCAAAATGGTGGCCAAGGGGTTGGACGTCTGGATAGAGGCAGGCGCGGGGGATTCCGCGTACTTCGGCGATGCCGCCTATCGTGAGGCAGGCGCAAAGATAGCCGCTGACGAGTCGGAGCTGTACCAGGGCGCCGCCGTGGTTCTCAAGGTTTCCCCGCCGGGTGACGACGAGATCGCCAAGCTCCCGGAGGGAGTGACGCTGCTCTCCTTTATGCAGCTCGGCCGCCACCCTCAGTTGCCTGAGAAACTTGCGGCCAAGCGGGCCGTGGGCATCGCGCTCGAGCTGCTGCCCCGCATTAGCCGGGCGCAGTCAATGGACGCACTCAGTTCGCAGGCATCCTTGGCGGGCTACAAGGCCGTCCTTCTGGGCGCGGACCTGCTGGCCAGGGTCATGCCGATGCAGATGACCGCGGCGGGCACGCTGGTGCCGGCAAAGGTGTTCGTGCTCGGCGCGGGTGTCGCCGGCCTGCAGTCGATCGCCACCGCCAAGCGTCTCGGCGCGGTGGTGGAGGCCTTCGACGTCAGGCGGGCGGTGAAGGACGAGATCGAGAGCTTGGGCGCGAAATTCGTCCAGCTGGAGTTGGAGGCCGCCGAAGGTCAGGGCGGCTATGCCGCTGCCCAGAGCGAGGAATATCTGGCCCGCCAGCGGGAGATGCTCACCACCCATATCGCCGCCTCGGACCTGGTGATCACCACCGCCTCAATCCCGCTCGGGAAGGCGCCGACGCTGATCACCGCCGCCATGGCGGAATCCATGAAGCCTGGCGCCGTGATTGTTGACCTGGCGGCGGAGACGGGCGGAAACTGCGAATTGACAAAGCCCGGCGAGGAGTTCGTCCACAATGGCGTGACCATCGTGGGCTTTACCAACTTGGCCTCCCGGATGGCCACCCATGCAAGCCAGACCTACGCACGAAACCTTTTCAACCTGCTAGAGCTGATGGTTTCCGAAGGCGAGCTCAAGCTCGATTTCGAAGACGAGATAATCCGTACCACCTGTGTCACCAAGGACGGGGAGGTGCTGTGGAAGCCACGGAGTTGAGATTGTCCGCCCCGAGGCCGATGCGCCGGAGATCAAAGAGTTCTGAAAGCAGAGGAGTCCATCAGTGAATAGTGCGATCATCGACTACTTGACGGTATTCGTCCTTAGCGCCTTCGTGGGGATCGAAGTGATCTCGAAGGTGCCGACCATCCTGCACACTCCGCTCATGTCCGGGAGCAATGCCATCCACGGCATCATCCTGGTCGGAGCGATCGCCGTAATGGCCGAGGCTCGCACGCCCCTTGCGGACGTGCTGGGCTTTATCGCGGTGATAATGGCCACTATCAACGTGGTGGGTGGCTTTGTCGTTACCGACCGGATGCTGGAGATGTTCCGGACGCGCAAGCAGACCGAGGCGAACAAGTGAACATCCTCGCATCCACTTCCTTCATCTCACCCGATTTGCTGGCGATCATCTACCTGATCGCGGCGGTAACGTTCATACTCGGCTTGAAGGGCCTTAGCTCGCCGAAGAGCGCCCGCCGGGGCAACGGCATCGCCGCTGTGGGTATGGCGGTGGCCATCCTGGTCAGCCTTACGCAGATCCATCCGCACGCCACCCAGGTGATTCTCATCGTCGTCGGGGTTGGCGTGGGCGCGGTTGTAGGCGCGCTGAGCGCTCGCAAGGTGAAGATGACGGCCATGCCTCAGATGGTGGCCGCCTTCAACGGCGTGGGCGGTGGCGCCGCCGCCACAGTGGCCATCAGCGAATATCTTCGCCTCGGCGTTGCCGGCCGTGGAGCGGTGGTCACAGCTCTCACAACGGTTCTGTCGGTGGCCATCGGTGCCGTCAGCTTCGCCGGTTCCGTCGTCGCCTTCGCGAAACTGCAGGAGCTCCTGACCGGTGTGCCGATCACCTACAAGGGCCAGCAGGTCGTGAATGGCATTATCCTGCTGGGAATTCTCGGCATAGCCGTCTACCTGGTCGCGGTAGGCACCGGGACGGTGCTGCTGGGTGTCCTGCTCGTACTGGCACTCATTTTGGGCGTGGCGTTCGTGCTACCAATTGGGGGAGCGGACATGCCGGTGGTCATTTCGCTCCTGAACGCTTTCACCGGCCTTGCTGTCGCGGCCAGCGGCTTCGTCCTTGGGAACACCGTCCTGATCGTGGGCGGCACCCTGGTTGGGGCCTCGGGTACCTTCCTTACCAAGATGATGTCGGACGCCATGGGCCGTTCGCTTGGCAACGTGCTCTTCGCCGCTGTCGGCAAGCCGACAGAAAGCGGCGGGGGAACTGCCGGGACGGAGGACAAGACGGTGCGGTCCGGGACCCCGGACGACATCGGGGTCATGCTGGCATACTCGAGCAAGGTCATCATCGTTCCCGGTTATGGCCTCGCGGTGGCGCAGGCGCAGCACGCCGCTCGTGACCTGGCTCGTGCGCTCGAAGCCAAAGGTGTGGAGGTCTCCTACGCGATCCATCCCGTCGCGGGACGCATGCCAGGGCACATGAACGTCCTGCTCGCCGAAGCCGACGTACCTTACGAGCAGCTCAGGGAAATGGACGAGATCAACGACGACTTCCGCAACACCGACGTGACCTTGGTGGTCGGAGCCAACGACGTGGTCAATCCATCGGCGCGCAGCGAGGCTTCCAGCCCCATCTATGGAATGCCGATTCTGAACGCGGATCAGTCCAAGACCATCGTCTTCATGAAGCGCTCGATGCGCCCCGGATTTGCGGGCGTGGACAACCCGCTTATGTACGACCCGAAGACCATCATGCTTTTCGGCGACGCCAAGGATTCGCTTATCAAGCTTGTTGCGGCGGTCAAGGCCGCTTAGGCGATCTTTTCGGGCCCCCTCCAGCGCTATTGACGCGGGAGGGGGCTTTGTCGTTCTCGGGAGTCTCAGGCAATACGGGTTCGGCCAGGATGGCCAGTTCAGGCGGGTATAAGATGCGCTTTGTCTGTGTTGTTTGGAACTAAACGAGTGGTGTTATGGATTTTGAACTGAGCCCGAAAGCGAAGGAACTGCGCGAGCGTCTGCTGGCGTTCATGGAAGAGTCGGTGTTTCCTGCCGAGGCGGTGTACGAGGAGCAGATGCGCGCCTCCGGCGACCCACATTTTCATCCGCCGATCATCGAGGAGTTGAAGACGAAGGCTCGTTCCGCGGGCCTGTGGAACCTGTTCCTCCCCCACAAGACCGAGTGGACAGACGGACTCTCGAATCTTGACTACGCCCCCCTGGCCGAGATCACGGGCATGAGCCACCTTGCCCCTGAGGCGCTCAACTGTGCCGCTCCGGACACGGGGAACATGGAGATTCTCACCATGTTCGGGACCGACGAGCAGAAGGCCGAGTGGCTTAGGCCCCTCTTGGAAGGCGAGATCCGCTCCTGCTTCTCGATGACCGAACCCGAAGTGGCCTCCTCGGATGCCACCAACATCCGCTGCTCGATCACCCGCGACGGCGATAGCTATGTGATCAACGGGCGCAAGTGGTGGTCCTCCGGGGCCTCCTCGGAGCGCTGCAAGGTTGCCATCGTGATGGGCAAGACTGACACCGAC
>JAJYPE010000094.1 GCA_021795585.1 Actinomycetes bacterium
ACCGAAGGCCGCCACAGTCGAGAAGAGCGCGGCCCAGCCGAGATCCTGGAGAGTCCGTGCCGTTGAGTAGGGGAGAGGGGATCTACCTCGGCCTCGCCTTCTCGCTACCAGCGCCCCGAACGCGTATATGGCGAGAGCCAAAGGGATGATCCCGACAAAGATCTGGACTTCCTCATAACTGAAGGTACCGAAATAACCTGCCTGCCCGCGCCTTGGAACAGGGCCGCCGAAAAGGAAGGGCGAAGTCAGCATCAGGAAGGATGCCGGCGTGGCGGGTCCGCTGGCGAGGAACGCCTGGCTCAGGTGCCCGCGTTGGGACACGCCTATGAAAGAGAAGGCGGGGATGAGCTGCGCGGCCGGCAACAGGCCGGCGGAGAGCACGAAAGCGAGAGAAAAGGGGGCAAGATGGCGAAGGCGGACCCTGGAGCGGACGAGCTCGATTACCGCGAAGACGGCGAGGAAGGCCGCCTCGTAGATCATCGCCTCAGGTGCACCCGCCAGCACCACCAGCGCGTACGAGACGCCTAACAGGAGGCCGGCTCCCAGGGCATCGCGCCCTCGTTCGGCCCGGGTCAGCTTGATGATCCCTATCACCATGTAGGGGAGCATCGCGAGGCCGCCGACCATGTCGGTGTGGACGATCTCTGCGGCGAAGTACCCCAACAGCGGAGCGGGAGCGGAAATCAGGAGGGCCGGAAGACGCCGCACCCCGAGCTGGTCGAAGAGCCAGTACATTCCCGCCGCTAACACCGCGTCGATCACGCTCATCTGAACGATGAATGCCCAGTTCGGAGGAAGTATCGCGTAGAGCGCGGTGAGCGGGTAGAAGGATCCTGAATTGAGACCGGCCATGAGCGGCGTCCCTGACCAGGAGAAGAGATTCCAAAAGGGCAGGTGGCCGGAGCGTATGATCTCCCCGGTCAGATAGCGCAGGGGATTGAACTGCAGGTAGACATCCTCGAGGATGAGGATCCGGTCCCAAAGCAACGGGAGCGAGTTGACCGCCAGGAAAACAAGGGCCATTACCGGGCCGAACCAGCGATGACCGTAGCCGCTCGCCCTCCTACCGAGAGGCATCTATGCGGCCCTGGCTACCTTCGCCCTGGCTTGCTCCCTGCGCAAATCGCGCGTCAACAACATTTCGCGCAGCGAGGTGGTGACCACCGCCCGCGTGTACGACATCGCATATCGCAGATTGCGCCCCTTCTTGGTGGTGCCGGCGTAGCGCGGCTTCATGACCACGGGGACTTCCGCCAGTCGTCCGCCCGCGAAAATGGCGGATATCAGCAGTTCAGAAGACTGATATTGCGGCTGCTCCAGTCGGAGCTGCTCCAGGAGGAGCACCGAAATGGCGCGAATGCCGCTAGAGGTGTCCGTGATCCGCGTGCGCGTGACCAAGGAGATGAGCTTCGCGAAAAAGACCACGCCCATGTCGCGGAACCGATCGCCGACCTGGGTCTCGCCGAGGGATCGCGAACCCTGGCTGATTTCGGCCCGGCCCGTAACCACGGGGTCCATCACCAAGGTCAGATCGGCGGGATCCCATTGGCCGTCCGCATCCACGATGGCAACGACCTTGAAGCCGTAGCGGATTGCAATTAGATAGCCGGAACGCAATGACGCGCCCTGGCCCCTGTTGACCGGAGAGCGGACCGCGCTCAGGCCGAGATCCTTGGCCACCGCCAGGGTGTCATCGCTGGAACCATCGTCAACAACCAACACTGCCGGCTTCACGCCGCCGATTGTTTCGGGAATGCGCGATGCCACATAGGCGAGAGATTCCGCTTCGTTGTAAGCAGGAATAACGACCAGGTAGGGGGAGGGTGGACGCTCGACCCACATTGACCGGACCTGATCGAAGATCTCGGCTTCCACCTGGTCGGTGTCGTCCAGCGCGAACTGGCGAAGTGTCGGTGCGTTCTTCATGCCTGAGCTTCGATCTAAACCCTACTTGATGCAGTTCGCAGTCCCAAACCGCACAGCCTGCTCAACATCCTCGCAGCCCCACCTGGGTCCTGCGGCGGAGCCTGCTGAGCACACGCTGGGCATTTTGGGACCGTCCTTGCCTCCAATCTAGACGACGCGGGACCTCCGCTCGGCTATTTTCCCTGGTGGTGGGCACGCGCTGCTACTACATCTGTAGCAGGCTGCCGCGTGGCGCCTGAGCCGGCCTTTGGGCCGCAACCAATGTCCCCGATCGGCGTCCTGCGCTCACCGGCGCCGCGTAGCATGGTCTCCTGGCCTGACACGGTCGCCGGAAAATCGTGACCGAGCCGGAAATCACAAAAATGTTATTCAACCCTTTACGACGGCACCAACCGCAGGATATAGTGTTCGAACCGAGCAACGTCACAACATCTTGTGTTATTGAACCGACGCGCATTGTCTAAGACTTGCCCGTGGCGAAGCTGGTCGGTGTCCAGTCCGGACAAGAGGGCTGACGCAAAGTACGAATCTTTTCGGGGGTCCATCTCCGAGGAGCAACCGCTAGAAGGGAACTGACAAAGTGGCGATAATCCCACAGAGCCTGAACCTCGGCATCCGTAGGCATTTCACAGAGCCGGGAGCCGATCCGTACAGCTACGTGACTTGGGAGCGGCGTGACTCGCGCATCACCAACTACCGCGACGGCTCGGTTGCCTTCGAGCAGCTGGGAGTCGAGGTGCCGTCCTTCTGGTCGGTGAACGCCACCAATATCCTGGCCCAAAAGTACTTCCGTGGGACGTTGGGGACCGCCGAGCGGGAGTCCTCGCTGCGCCAGGTGGTCGACCGAATTGTCGACACCATCACCAAGTGGGGCAAGAAGGACGGTTACTTCGCCGACGAGGAGACCGCCCGCGCCTTTTCCGATGAGCTCAAGTACGCCATGGTCAACCAGATGGCAGCCTTCAACTCCCCGGTGTGGTTCAACATCGGCGTCGACGGAGTCCCGCAGCAGGCCTCGGCATGCTTCATACTCTCAGTCGAGGACTCCATGAGTTCCATCCTCAACTGGTACACGGAGGAGGGGACAATCTTCAAGGGCGGCTCGGGAGCAGGGGTCAACCTCTCCAGGATCAGGTCCTCCTATGAGCACCTAAAGGGAGGGGGCACCGCTTCGGGCCCGGTCTCCTTCATGCGTGGGGCGGACGCCTCGGCGGGGACCATCAAGTCCGGTGGCAAGACCCGGCGTGCGGCCAAGATGGTGATCCTGGACGTCGATCACCCCGACGTGGAGGAGTTCATCTGGTGCAAGGCGGTGGAGGAGCGCAAGGCGCGCGTTCTCCGGGATGCCGGCTTCGACATGGACCTCGACGGCAAGGATTCGCATTCGATCCAATATCAGAACGCCAACAACTCGGTGCGGGTAACCGACGACTTCATGGAGTCGGTTATCGAGGGCCGCGATTGGGAGCTCACCGCTGTCACCAACGGCTCGGCGATCAAGAAGGTTCCCGCCCGGCAGCTTTTCCGCGAGATCGCCGAGGCGGCCTGGGAGTGCGCGGATCCGGGACTTCAATACGACACGACCATCAACCGCTGGCACACCGCGCCGAACCACGGGCGCATCTCGGGGTCGAACCCCTGCTCGGAATACATGCACGTCGACAATTCGGCCTGCAACCTTGCCAGCCTGAATCTCCTCAAGTTCCTGCGCCAAGACAACACTTACGACACCGAGAGCTTCCTCCACGTAGCCACGCTCATCTTTGTTGCGCAGGACATCCTCGTCGGCAATGCCGACTATCCGACTGTGAAGATCGGTGAGAACTCCCACAAGTTCAGGGAGCTTGGAATCGGGTACGCGAACCTCGGCGCGCTGCTGATGACGCTCGGCCTTCCTTATGACTCCGATGGTGCCCGAGCGGTGGCCGGCACACTTACCGCCATGCTCACCGGCAATTCCTATGCGGTATCGGCGCGCATGTCGCGGGCACTAGGGCCATTCCCCGGCTTCGTGGCGGATCGCGAGGCCATGCTCAAGGTGCTCGGCATGCACCGCGATGCGGTGGCCCACATCGATGCGTCGCTCGTTCCCGGGGAACTCCTGGACTCCGCCCGCTCACTGTGGACCGAGGCTGTCGAAACCGCCGAGGTTTACGGTGTCCGCAATGCCCAGGCGTCGGTGCTCGCTCCGACTGGAACCATCGGCCTGCTTATGGACTGCGACACCACCGGCGTCGAGCCAGACCTCTCGCTGGTCAAGAGCAAGAAGCTCGTGGGTGGCGGAACGATGTCCATCGTCAACCAGAGTGTCCCCAGGGCACTCGGCCAGCTTGGCTATAGGCCCGATGACGTGGAGAGGATCGTCTCCCACGTTCACGAGCACGGCTCCATGGTGGGTGCCCCCGGGTTGGATCCGCAGGACCTGCCCGTCTTCGCGTGTTCGATGGGTGACAACACCATCCACTATCTCGGGCACGTGAAGATGATGGCTGCGGTGCAGCCATTCATATCCGGCGCCATCTCCAAGACTGTGAACATGCCCGAGGACGTGAGCATCGAGGACGTGGAGAGCCTCTTCATCGATGCCTGGACGCTCGGAGTGAAGGCGATCGCCATCTACCGCGACAACTGCAAGGTCGGCCAGCCGCTCTCGGTCGCCAAGAAGTCCGATACCAAGGCACTTAACCCTGCCGACGTGGAACTTGCCAGCCGCATCGAGGAGCTGGAGACAGCGCTCGCAACCCAGACCGTAGTGGTGAAGAAGCCGATCCGCGAGAGGCTACCGCGCCGGCGCCGCTCCTCGACTTTCGCCTTCAGGGTCGCCGACTGCGAGGGATACGTCACCGTGGGTGAGTACGAGGACGGCCGCCCCGGCGAAGTTTTCATGAAGGTCTCCAAGCAGGGTTCGACCCTGGCGGGAATCATGGACGCCTTTTCGATATCGGTGAGCCTCGGCCTTCAGCACGGGGTGCCGCTGGCAACCTACGTGCGGAAGTACACCAACATGCGCTTCGAGCCGGCCGGCATGACCGATGATCCCGATCTGCGCATTGCCAGCTCGCTGGTTGACTACATCTTCCGGAGGCTGGCCATCGACTACCTGCCCCTGGACGAGCGTGGCGATCTCGGCATCTACAGCACGCAAGAGCGCACTCAACCGACACTCTTCCCCCAGGCTGATACCGGAGATTTTGACTACGGCGACAAGCGTGGGGACGAAGAGGTTGCCATCGCCAAGCCGGTAGAGCGGGAGAAGCCTTCGCTGATCCAAAGGGCCGCGCCGTCGGATGCGCCGTACTGCTACCAGTGCGGGAACGTGATGCAGCGTTCAGGATCCTGCTACGTCTGCACGAGTTGCGGCACTACCAGCGGGTGTTCGTAAATCCGAGCAAGCGTTGTGTGTCCTGCTTTGGATTGTCCTTAAGGCATACGCAAAAGGCGCGGGATCCGCAAGAACATTGGCCAAGGAGCCGTCCCCTCTCTGTAACAGGGAGGGGACGGCTCCTGGTAGCGCGAAGGTGCCGTTGACTGGCGGTGACGCTGGCACGGCACAATCTCGTCTCGACACCAAGCTGCGTCGGCTCCCAGGCGGCTCGATGCACAAACCATGGGACGACTTCGTGCGCGGGCCGATCACCGTGGGCGTTGCTGTGGGTGGTGCGCGGGCCGATGGCCGGTGCTCCCGCGGGGTTACCGGCCTAGGATTGAGTTGCCTGGTCGGTGCCGTTTCATGGGGTTCTCGGGTCGGACACCGGCTTCGCGCCTCCACAATTCAATAGCAAACTTGCACGGGCGGATATATTTCTTCAAAACCCACAGTGAGCCACCGTCGCCACTTGCGGCGCTGGCTGGCACCTTGGTCACCGTTAGGGCTATTCGCTATAGCGGCGTTGTTCAGATCGGCGCAGAACGCAGGCCAAACGACCTTCCCGCTTTTGGCAAAGAACCAGCTCGGGGTTGGCACCGGCACTGTTGGAACGCTCGGTACGGCCGCAGGGGCCATCATGGTCCTGGCAGCGTGGCTTCTCGCCACGAGGCTTGCCTCGCGTACCGCCGCGTCGGTGGTAGTCGTGGGCGCCACTCTCCTCGCCGGCAGTCTGCTTGTCATTGGATCCGCCCCGTCGATCGTCTGGTTGACGGCGGGTCTTGTGCTATTCGGTGTTGCGGGCGGCGTGACTCCTCCGAGCCTGGCTACGGCTATCGCCGCCGCATCGCCTGCTCATCGAGAGAAGCAATTGGCTCGTTACGCAACGGTGCTTAGTGCCAGCCTCGCGGGCGGACCTCTCCTCGAGGCGGCAATTCTCTACCTCTTTCACCAAAATGTCCGTGTAGCGCTCTTATTTTTCGCGCCCTTCCCATTGGTGGCCGTTGCCGTGGGCATGCGTGGCAAATGGCGGCGGGAAAGCCACCTCCGGAGTGGCACTCTCGACTCGGAGCCCACGTCGGCACTCGCGGAGGTGGCCATAACCAGAGAGAGCGCGCCTCGACCATCGGGCGCGCAAAGGCTTGTGGCGACTTCCGACCCCAATACAAGGCGGCCCGGCAGGGCGGTGTTGCTGGGCACTCCCGGTGGGAGGGTGGCGCTGATAATGCAGCTGCTCTACAGCGTCCCATTCGCCGCGATTACGGTGTTCGGCGCCTTGCTGGCCCACAAAGATTTCGGCTTGAGCGCTGCGCACAGCCAATTGGGATTTACTACCTTCTTTGTCACCTCGTTCATCAGTAGAGTCGTGGTAGCCAGGCGTTCTCCGATCAATGCCAAGCGCACGGTCTTCGCCGTATGTATTGCCCTGACCATCGCCGGGTTGGCACTCATCGCCTTCGGCGGACCGGCGGCCGTCTTTTTCTTGGCGATGGCGTTGCTCGGCGTTCCTCATGGCGTCATCTTCCCACTCGCACTTTCATTGGTCGCTTCCTCTGCCCACGACGGTCATCTCGCCGCCGCCAACGCGGGCATGTTTGCAACGGTCGGCCTAGTCTCGGCGATCACCCCCGCGCTCCTTGGCGCCGTCGCTGCTGCGTCCGGATATCAACTCATGACCGTGGCGGTGCTCGCTCCCGTAGTGATCTTTTCGGCGCTCTTCGCAATGCAGTGGTCGAACGTTCCCCGATAGCCGGGCTGAAGGTCGTCCGCCGGCCGGCCTAGGCCACTTTTCTTCCGGCAAAGGCGTGCGCCCCGCAAGGGCGCGTACGAGCTCCACATCGGCGACGAAAGAGCCGGGGTTAGCAGTTTCCCGACGCGATCTCGCCCAACAAGTCGATGTCGAGCGCTTGGTCGGTAACGATCTTTTTCAGGCGCTTGTTCTCGGCTTCGAGCTCCTTCAGCCGCTTGGCATCGGTGGCCTTCATCCCGCCGCAGGTGTTCATCGAGCGATACCAGGTCGCCTCGGTGACTCCGAAGGAG
>JAJYPE010000095.1 GCA_021795585.1 Actinomycetes bacterium
AGCGTGTCCCTGACGGGAGACGGGATCTTTTCCGTCGCCCTTGCCATCGTGGCACTCGACGTCGATCGCAGCCCGGCCGGGCTTTCCTACGTGCTGGCCGCGCGCTTGATCCCCACGGTGGTATTTCTGCTTCTTGGCGGAGCGGTCGCGGACCGGGTCAGCCGCCGCCTGATAATGCTTGCCTCCGACCTCGCCCGTGGCCTGGTGGTTGGGGTGGTGACGGTCCTGTTGGCCCTGGGGCGCCTGACCATCGCCGAGCTCGTGGTGATGTCGCTCCTCTTTGGGGTGGCCGACGCGGCCTTTTCCCCCGCTTCCACCGCGATCGTGCCCGAGATCGTCCCGGAGGGCCTGCTGGTGAACGCCAATGCTCTCCGTTCCACCAGCCAGACCGTCGCGATGTCCCTCCTCGGCCCGGCGCTGGGCGGCGTGGTGGTGGGAGTGATCGGATCGGCGTGGGCCTTCGGGCTCGATGCGCTCACCTTTGTTATAAGTGCCGGCTTTCTCCTGGCCATGCGTCCCGGGCCGAGGGGTCCGCGCAGCTCTGCGTCCGCCTTTGCGCATGTTCGGGAAGGTATGGCCTTCGCGGCACGCAATCGCTGGTTCTGGGTGACGTTGATTGCCGCGGCGCTCGCCAACTTCGCGGCCTTTTCCCCGCTAGCTTTGCTGATTCCGCTCCTCGTCAGAGTGACGTTGCACGGCAGCGCCTCGGCACTCGGCCTCGTCTTCGCCGCCGGAGGGCTGGGCGGCGTGGTCGGATCGATGCTGCTCGCGCGCCTCGGCTCTCCCAGGCGGCAGGTGGCGGCGATGTGTTTGGCCTGGGGATTTTCCGGCGTGGCCATCGCGGGAATCGCCGGCGCCGCCAATCCGGTTATGGCGGGCGTCTTCGAGTTCGCCGTTATCGGCCTGCTTGTCTACGGGAACACCCTTTGGTATCCGTTGCTGCAGAGGCTGGTGCCTCCCGGCCTGCTCGGCCAGGTTTCCTCGATCGACGCCATGGTGTCCCTTGCGCTGAGCCCGCTCGGCCTCCTCGCCGCGGGTGTTGTCTCCGCAGCGATCGGGGTGCGCGCGACTTTGTTCGCCGGCGCGGTGATTTCGGCCACGACACCTCTGTATTTGCTGGTGCCGAGAGTCAGAGACCCTGACAGGCGGGCCGAGGGTTCCGATAGTGCCGAATTCTCCGGCGGCTAGGCCGGGCAGGTGCCCCTCTCCCGTGTCGAGGCCGGGCACGGTCGTTGAGCCTGCGCCGCTCTCCCCCTGCCGGGGGATCGTCAGGGCAAAAGGACTCTACATGACTGTGACCTCAGTCACAGCGCGTGTATGCTCTGTTGCATTGGAGCGCTCGGGCAGGTTTGCGACGCAATGCTTCGGGGGGAGCTGCAAACGCAAGCGCATTGGGGGGATGGTCCTGCAGCGCTCCAAGTCTGGAGGGGGATAGGGAGGCGGGCGACCGCCTCCCTACTCATTTCCGCCCCGGCTCTACTCGATTACGGTGATGGCCTGAGTCGGGCAGGACTCCATCGCCTCGATCACCTTGTCGAGCCACTCGTCGCCCGGTTCCGCATCCAACACGTAGAGGAAGCCGTCCTCGCGCACCTCGAAGATCTCCGGAGCGATCCCCATGCACACAGCATTGGACTGGCACTTGTCGTAGTCGACCTCGATCCGCATCTGTGGCTCCCCCTGTCTATGCTTCATATAGGGCCACCCCAACCTTACCCAGCCCCGCCGGGTTGTTTCGGCCTCCGGCGCAGCAAGCTGGTCCCCTCCGGCTCGCGGAGCCGATCAAGGAGCCTGGAATTCTCATGCGATTGTTGGTGGTAGAGGACGAGCTTCGCCTGGCCGACGCCCTAAGGCGCGGACTGCAGGCGGAGGGCTTTGCGGTCGACGTCGCGAACACCGGCACCGATGGCTTCCGCCTTGCGAAACAGAATCCTTACGACGTCATAATCCTGGACCTGATGCTCCCCGGCATCAACGGCTTCAAGCTCTGCGCCATGCTGCGCGATGCCGAGGTGTGGTCGCCCATCCTGATCCTCACCGCCAAGGACGGGGAACTCGACGAGGCCGAGGCGCTCGACACGGGCGCCGACGACTTCCTTACCAAACCCTTCTCCTTCACGGTCCTGACCGCGCGCATACGTGCGCTCCTGAGACGCACCAGCGGCTCACGTCCGACACAAATGTCGGCCGGGGACCTGATCCTGGACCCCGCCAGCCATCAGGTTCGCCGCGGAGAGGTGGAGATCGAGCTCACAGCGCGCGAGTTCTCCCTGCTGGAGCTGTTGCTGCGGCGCAAGGGGGAGGTGCTGACCAAGTCCGAGATCCTGGAGCACGTGTGGGACTACGACTTCGAGGGCGACTCGAACATCGTCGAGGTCTACATCGGCTACCTGCGCAAGAAGATCGACGCCCCCTTCGACCAGAAGACCATCCATACCATTCGCGGGGTGGGATACCTGGTCAAGGAAGAGCGAGATGCCCAGGTTCCTCCGCTCGGTTAGAGCGAAGGCCGCACTTGCGGCCATGGCCGTGGTGGCTGTTGCGCTGGCGCTGGCCAGCGCAGCCATCCTCGAGGCCACCTTCAGCGCGGTTGACGCCGCCGCCCAGAACCTCGCCCGAAACCAGGTCGCCTCGATTGCGCTGATGATGAAAGGCGGAGAGCTTTCGGACCCGCTCCCCGTACCCCGTGGAGACCTGGGGGTGCAGGTGATCGACGCGACAGGCACAGTGGTGGCGACCACTGCCAACGTCGCCCATCTCGGGGCCTTCGCCACTGTGGCACCCGGCACCAACTCCATCCTCCAGAACCTTAAGCTGGGCGATCACCGCATAGTCGGCGACCTGAGGGGCGACAGCTCGGGAGTGCTGCTGGGGGAGCGCGTGAGCGTCCCCGCCGACGGGCTGCGAGTCGTGCGCTACTCGACCGCGACCCTGGCGGACGCCCAGCCGCGTGAGGTCTCCGAGATACAGGTCAAGACCTCGCCCACCACCGGCTCCGGCACGGCCAGCGCCACTCCGGGCTCCCAAAGCGTCTTCGTGCTCGTCTTTGCCTCGCTGGGAACCACGGTTCAGTCCACGCGGGCCACCGAAAACTCACTCTTCATCCTCTTCCCGCTGCTGGTGATCCTGGTCGGGGTGGTGGTCTGGTACCTCACCGGCCGCGCCCTTAGGCCGGTCGAGAAGATCCGGTCGCAGGTGGCGGCAATATCGGGCACCAACTTGCACGCTCGCGTGCACGAGCCGACCAGCAGGGACGAGATCGCCAAGCTCGGTGCCACCATGAACGAGATGCTGGACCGTCTCGAACAGTCGTCTGAGCGGATGCGGGCCTTCGTGTCCGACGCCTCCCACGAGCTTCGCAGCCCCATCGCCTCCATCCGCGCCGAGCTGGAGGTCTCGCTCCTGCACCCCGAAGCCACGGAGATGCCGGTGGCGCTGGCGGCCGCCCTCGAGGAGGCGGCCCGGATGCAGCGGATAGTCGACGATCTCCTGACCTTGGCCAAGATCGATGAGAAGGTGCTGGTCCCCAAATCGGAGAGCGTCGACCTGGATGAGATGGTCGCCACCGAGGCGAGGCGCATCAGGGCCCAGTATGGCAAGAACGTCGACACCACCGACGTGCACGCCGCCAGGATCGTGGGTGATCGGGATCAGATCTTCCGCGTGGTGCGAAATCTGCTCGACAACGCCGCCCGCTACTCGCGCTCCCGCGTGCTCATCTCCCTGAGGGTGTACGACGACGCTGTCGAGCTGCGCGTCTCGGACGACGGGCCCGGAATCCCTGCAGAGATGCGGGAGCAGATCTTCGAGCGCTTCCATCGAGTGGACGAGGATCGCTCGAGGATCTCAGGTGGTTCCGGCCTCGGCCTGGCCATTGCCGCCTCGCTGGTCGAGTTGCACGGCGGCCGGCTCTTCGTGGAGGAGGGGTCCTCCGAGCTGGGCGGGGCTGAGTTTGTGCTGGAGCTTCCGGCGGATCCGGCCTTCAGCGCAAGCGATGCGATTCAGCCAATTCACACTTTGGAGCCTTAGTCTGTTTAGCGTAATTATCGACTGTGCCGAGCCGCCAGCCCATGTGGTTGGGACAGCGCGACGGTACGGCTGGCGAGAATCGAGACAATGCAGCGCAGGTATGTAAAGCGGCGGATCCGACCCCGCTACTTCAGAATCTCGATCGTCCTCGCAGCTTTCCTGCTGCTGGTCTCCGTCTCCTGGTCCTATGGAACGGCGCTCACTCAACCGGGTGGGGGCAGCTTTGGGATTCGGACGGTGGAGTGGGTCCGTGGCCATGGCGGCGCCTCGTTCGTCGCCTGGGCTGAGAACACCTGGTATGGGTTGAACAAGCCACCGGTTGGCGGCAAGCCTCCCAAGGGCGCTATCGCCGTCTCCACCAAGCGGGCCACTACAACGACTGTGGCCTCAGGGCCCCCGCATCTTTCGCCACCACAGAACATCAAGCCGCTCGTCAGCCCCGCGCTTCCCGGCGAAGGTGTTTGGCAGCCCCAAGGGAGGCTGGTCGGCGGATTGGCAGGTCTTTACACCACCAGTATCCGCCCCTCGAGCGTCTATAGCTCGTTGGTGACCGGCGTCGCTTGGATGGACCCCAAGCTGGTCTCCTTCACCCTCTTCGCCGGCGGCCAGGATCCGGGGCATGGGCCTTGGCAGAACATGGCGCCGTTCACCACCACGCAGGAGGCCAGCCTCATCGCGGCCTTCAATTCGGGCTTTCGTATGCAGGATGCCCGCGGAGGCTGGTACTCCCAGGGGCGTATGGCCTACCCGCTCGTCAACGGAGCGGCCTCGTTCGTGATCTACAACAACGGGACCGCCAACGTCGTCAATTGGACCGACGGGCTGAAGGTCCCCTCCAACGTTGCATCGGTGAGGCAGAACCTCTCACTCATCGTGGAGGGCGGCAAAGTCAACCCTGCGGTCTACACGGGTAACTTCTCCAACTGGGGCGCCACCGTCAACAATGCCGTGATGGTCTGGCGCTCGGCGGTCGGAATCACCAAGACAGGTGCCATCCTCTACGCCTCGGGCAACGGCCTCTCGGTAGGCGAGTTGGCCCAGGTGATGGTGCGGGCCGGAGCGGTTCGGGCAATGGAGATGGACATCAACTCCTATTGGACCGACTTCTTCTACTTCAATCCGCCCAACAACGGCCTGGCCAGTCCCACCAATGCGACCAAGCTGGTCTATAACATGGTGCGGCCGCCCCAGCGCTACTTCGAGGGCACTGCCAGGGACTTCATAGGGGTCTTCGCCCGCAACCTGGGTTCGGGCACCACCACGGCCGGCGGCTGACCTACTCGCCGGTCTCGATCTCGTCCAGCACCTGGGAGAGCGTATTCCAGGCCAGGGTGGCACACTTTATGCGCACCGGGAATTTCACCACTCCCTGAAGCGCGGCAAGCTCCCCGAGGGTCCTGAGGTCGGCAGGGGCCTGCTCCTCGGCCTCGGAGCCCATGGCGGCCTCGTGTATGGACATCATGTTCTTGAAGGTTCGGATCGCCTCGCGCGCCTCCGCCAGAGTCCTGCCCTTGACCGCGACTGTCATCAGCGATGCCGAGGAACGGGATATGGAGCATCCCTGGCCGCTCATCTTGATGTCGACGAGTTTCTCTCCGTCACTGTCCACGTACACGGTCACCTCGTCGCCGCAAAGAGGGTTGTAGCCCTCGGCGCGGTGCGCCGGAGGCGAGTCGAGCTGCCCCGAGTTGCGCGGGTTCTTGTAATGGTCGAGGATGATCTCGCGGTAGAGGTCTTCGAGTCCCTGCATCTTTAGGCTCCGTCTCTGGTCCCCGGCTGCTGCCTTCCCCTGGCGGGCTTGACCTTAGCCGAAGAAGCTCTTGGTGGCGACGATGGCCTCGATTAGGCCTTCCACGTCGGATTCGTCATTGTAGATGTACAGCGAGGCCCTGGCGGTGGCCGCCACACCCAGCGTGCGCATCAGCGGCTTCGCGCAGTGGTGGCCGGCGCGAACGCAGACACCGAACTGATCCAGCACTTGGGAGATATCATGCGGGTGGACGTTGCGGTAGGCGAAGGAGAGGACCCCGCCGCGGTCCAGCGGATTCTTGGGGCCGTGCACGACCATGTCATGCCCGAACGTCTCCTCGAAGCGCTTGAAGGAGTATTCGGTCAGCGCGATCTCATGTGCGCGCACCCTGTCCATGCCCAGAGCGGAGAGGTATTTGGCGGCAGCGGCCAGGCCGATCGCCTCGGCGATCGGGGGAGTCCCCGCCTCGAACTTATGAGGCAGCTCATTGGGGGTGTAGCCGTCCAGGCGGACGTCGAGGATCATTTCCCCGCCGCCCAGGAATGGGGGCATGCGTTCCAGGAGCTCCGCCTTGGCCCAGAGGACGCCGATCCCAGTCGGGCCGAGCATCTTGTGGCCGGTAAAGGCGAGCAGGTCGATGCCAAGATCCTGCACGTCGGTCGCGATGTGCGGGACGTACTGCGCTCCGTCCGCGGCTACCAGGACCCCTGCCGCGTGGGCACGCTCGGCTATCTCCTTGACCGGGTTGAGCGTCCCGAGCACGTTGGAGCAGAGTGTGAGGGAGATCAGCTTGGCCCCGTCCAGCTTCGCGTCCAGTTCGTCCAGTTCGAGGTATCCGTCGGCGTTGTGATCGATGTACTCGATCTCGATCCCCAGCTGCTCCTTGACCATCAGCCACGGAACAAGGTTTGCGTGGTGCTCCATCTTGGTGAGCACCACCTTGTCGCCGGGCGAGAGAAGCCCGCGGGCGAAGGAGTTGGAGACCAGGTTGAGGGATTCGGTGGCGTTCTTGGTGAAGATTATCTCGTGCGTGGGATCCGGCGCGCCTACGAACCTGCCTATGGCCACGCGGGCGTCCTCGTACTGGGCCGTGGCACGCTCGGCCAGGCCGTAGACGCCACGATGCACGTTGGCATGGGTCGTCTCGTAGTACTCGTCCATCACCGCCAGCACCTGGATGGGCCGTTGCGCTGAGGCTGCCGAGTCCAGGTAGTGCAGGGGCTTGTCACCGTGCCGGTCGAAGATGGGGAAGTCGGCGCGAATCCTCGCGACGTCAAGGGTGTCGGCGGCCTCGGCGGCGCCTGGGGTCGTCATGGTCTCCAACCTTCGTAGCCCTCCCGCTCCAGTTTCTCAACGATCTCGATCCCGCCACTTTCCACGATGTGTCCGTCCATGAGCACGTGCACGTGGTCAGGCGAAATTTCGTCCAGTATGCGTTGATAGTGGGTGATCAGAAGGACGGCCATAGCCGGGTTGGTTTTCCGTACCTCGTTGATGCCGCGTGATACAACCCGGAGGGCGTCG
>JAJYPE010000096.1 GCA_021795585.1 Actinomycetes bacterium
GCCGAAGCCGACGGTAAGGTCTGAGACCTCCACCACCGTACGGGAAGAGTGTGGGGAGTTGGTCGAGACTCTCTCGACCGGGCGCGGGGCCAAATCCTGCATAAATTCCTCTTTAGGCTTGGCTGCCTGGGAAACGCTATCGTCGCTCACTTCATGACAGAAGGTATCCAGGTGACCTTAACGACTGGTAAACGATGGTCAACAATTGCCCGTACTCCGAGTGGACTTTTTGGAAATCCCTAGTCAGAGGCATGAATCCGGGTGAAGATTGTTGTATTCCGCGCCGCAGTGCGCTCGGCGGCGCCGAGATGAGGGTGGCCCATGCTGGTTCAGATCGAGTCCGTCAAGTTGATCGATATACGGATCCCCTTCATCCGGCCACGTGGTTCGGCGGCGGATCCGGCTGATGCCAAAACCGGCTGCGTGCTTATCGTTCGCGGCGGTGGCCATCTGGGTTTCGCGGAGGCCCCCGTCTTCGCGGCGCCCACCTACGACGAGCAGTTCGTAGCCCAGACCCATGCGGCCGTCGAACTCTTTGCCCGAGCAATATTTGCTCTTGGCCGAAAGCGGGGCGCCGAAGTCGAGGTGGCGCTGGAGGTCGCGGTGGCGTCGCTCGGCCGCTACCGGGGAAATGCGGCCGCCAAAGCAGCTGTTGAGGTTGCCCTGCTGGATCTCTACGCAAGGCAGAGCGGACTCGGCGCCGCCGAGGTGCTGGCCGCTTACGCCCGCCAACTAGGACACTTGGGGATGGCGGGACGGTTCGCGGCAATCGACGAGCGGGAGCCGATTGAGGCCCAGGGAACGTCGCTCGCCTTGATCGGCGACGAGCCGGAGCGGCTGGAAGAGCTGGAGCGCCTGTCCGCGCTAGGGTACCGGCGCCTGAAGGTGAAGGTGGATGCAGGCAGCGGAGCGGACGCCCTTGCTCGCCTCGTCTCCCGTGCGAGGGTGGAGCTGAGCGCCGATGCAAACGGCTCACTTTCGGACGGGGAGCAGCTGGTCTCGTTGCTCGGTGCCGGCTTCAGCTATATCGAGCAGCCCTTTGCTCCCGGCTCGTTTTCGGAGCTTGCCCGGCTGCACCGGGTCCAACTTCCGGCGGGCTCGGCCAGGCTGGCCCTCGACGAGAGCATTTCCGGGCCCGGCGCACTGAGGGACGCCTTGGCGCTGGTGCCATTCTCAGTGGCCGTTCTCAAGGTTTCACGCCTGGGAGGAATCGGCGGCCTCCTGGAGGCGGTGAGGATTGCCGAAGCGGCCAAGATCGGCTTCTATATCGGCGGCATGTACGACACCCCGATTCTTCGCCGGCTGAATGCCCTCCTGATAAAGGCGCTCCAGCCGCCCGAGGTTTCCGATCTGGGCCCCGACCAGGATTTCTTCGGCCCGGAGACGCCGCCCTCTGTGTACCGCCTGGGTGATGGCCAATTGATGCTTATGCGGGATGCGGGAATTTCCGCCCCCTACGTGCCGGCCACGGAGCACACCGTGGGTATGTCCGAGCTGAGACCTTGAAGGTCCCCGACGGCCGGGCACCGGCCGCCGGGGCAATGGCGGATTAGCTGTAGTAGCTGGAGGGTGCCTGCGCTCCGGCAAGGCTGGAGAAAGCGCTCGGAACCGGGTACTTGCCGAGGACGAAGTTGAGAATGGCGGCGTGCTGCAGTTCCACTGGCTGGATTGAGGCGGCAATGCCGACGGCGCGCTTGCTCGAAAGCACCGCTGTCGAGTCCCGGTAGGTCGTGGCGGCGATGTTCTCGATCTCCAGCGCCAGGTTGGCAAGCTCCGTCACGTCGGCGACTTTCGAAAGAGCCTGGCGCACCGTCGGGGTAAGGGCTGGATCCGTCGTGCTCACGCTCCGCGCGCCGGCGGCCGTGAGCATCCCGTTCCATGCCCCGGCATGCTCCTTGTGCTGAGCCATCGCCACCTGTGCAAAGTTGGCGACGGCGGGTGGAACGCTGCCCAGCTTTCCGGCCTTGGCCGCCGAGATGCCCGCAGAGTAGGCGTAGACGCCAAGGTTTTCCAAGGATGCCGCCAGTGCGGCGACCAGCAGGTCGCCGGTCAGGCGAGAGGGGCGGACGGTGGTGCTCACCGCCAGGCGCGCCGAGGTAGCCGACCCGCAAGCCGCGAGCACGGCCGCTCCAGCAGCTAGCCCCGCACCGAGTAGGAAGCCTCGGCGGCTGGTATGCCAGGAGAGGAAGGATCCAGTCTCCTCGCTGATCCGTGCCACAAGTTCGCCGGATCGCTCCCTCATGCTCGGCATGGCCTCATCGTTGTGCAGATCCTCGAGGTCATCGACCCGTCGCTGCAGCTCCCAGTTGTAGATGTCCATTCGACTCTCCTACCTTCCTCTAACCCTGAAGCGAGACGACTTTGGAGCCCGATCCCGATCCGCCGATGAAAGCCGTCGGGAGGCCGACGGCCGCCGGCGGCCGTCGGCAGCGCTGCCACCACCGTCGGCGAAAGAGCGATGAGCTTCGGAGCGTCGGCTCTGAGCAAGGCTGCGACCGCGCGAAGGATCGCGGCGTGCTGGGCCTCGACGCCCATGATCGAGGCGATCGAGCTCGCCTATTTCGGCGGGCACACGTATCGGGAGGTGGCACTCCTGCTTGACCAGCCCGAAGGCACCGTGAAGAGCCGGATAAGATCGGGCTTGAGCCGAATTCGTCAAGGTATCGGCTCGCAGGTGGGTGAGGTGAGATGAACGTCCTCGATGGCCATGCCCGCTTGAGTGAACTCGTGCCCCTTATGCCGTGGGAGCTCTGGAGGGCGAGGAGCTGGGGGCGCTGGAGGAGCACCTCGATGCGTGCCCACTTTGCAGAGCCGAGCTGAGGGACCTCTCCGAAGCCCTGCCCGGCGCCTTGGCCGAGCCCGTTGAGCCACCCCCCGGCGTTCTGGCGAACATCCTCGCCGAGATGGCTCGAGCCCCAAGCGGTGGGCAGACCCAAGGTGCGACCTCGGTAACGCAGCTTCGCCCTCGCCAACGAGCCATGGGTCTCGCCGCGGCCCTCGTCGCGCTGGTGCTCGGTGTCGGCTCGCTGGCGTTCTGGCTGGGCGGGTCCTCAGCGTCAAGGATGTTGTCAGCCTCGAGTGGCAAGGCCGTCTCCATCCGTCTAACCGGAGGCGCGGGAAGCTACCTGCGCCTCGACTTGGTGGGCTCATCGGCGGTCGTGGCCTCGACCGACCTTCCGCGCCTCGCCACAGGGCGGACCTATCAGGTTTGGGGCCCGCTGGCGGGGAATGGGAAAGGAACGCCGGTCTCGCTCGGACTGGCGGGGCCGGAACCTCTCGGCGCAAGGCTGACGCTGCCGGACCTCGGCGCCTACACGGCCATTGCGGTTACCGCCGAACCGTCAGGGGGCACCACGAACCCGACTTCGGCCCCCTTGGTGATAGGCGCCGTAAAGGACGCCTGAGACGACTCAGGACGCGATATCCCTCAGGAAGGGATTAGTGGCGCGTTCGTGGCCGATGGTCGTGGTTCCGCCGTGTCCGGGCAACACCACGGTGACATCGGACATCGGAAGGATCTTCGCCTCCATCGAGTGCATCAGCGCTTCCATGGAACCCCCCGGCAGATCGGTCCGGCCGATCGAGCCCGCGAAGAGGTGGTCGCCGCTGAAGAGCAGAGGGGGGAGATCTCCAACGTCGGCTAAGAAGCAGGTCGAGCCTTGGGTGTGCCCCGGGGTGTGGATTGCGCGGAAGCGCAAGCCCGCGCCCGAGATGATCTGACCGTCGGAGATGTCCTCCACGATCTCGGGCTCGCGGGTGCTAAGTCCCGCCTCGACTAGGGCCTGTCCGAGCATTCCCGAGTTCCCGACAGGATCCCGCATCATGTGCCTGTCAGCTGGATGCAGGTGCACCGGCACGGCCTGGCGGCCGTGGGCATCCAGGTTCTCGTTCCTCTCCACCAGCGCCGGGACGCCGCCGATATGGTCGATATGACCATGGGTGGCGATGATTGCCACTACCCGCAGCGAGCGCTCTTTGAGTAAAGCCGCCACCTTCTCGGGCTCGGGCGGGACGTCGATCAGGACGCATTCGCTCGAGGAGGAAGCTGAGCGGACCACCCAGCAGTTGGTGTCCGCCAGCCAAAGCGGCACGCCGAAGACCAGATCGGTCACCCCAACCCCCGTAATCGCCTCGCTTGTATGCACTTGGTAAGCTCAAAGGTTACTTCGGGAGTCCTGATGGTGCCCCCGAGAATGTGGAGGACGAGTGACGCGGGTTGTGATTGCTGAGGACGAGGCCATCATCAGGATGGATCTGGAAGAGGCGCTGCGCGAACTCGGCTACGAGGTTGCGGGGGCGGCTCATCGCGGCGACCAGGCTCTCGAGATGATCAGGTCCCTGCAGCCCGAACTTGCGATACTGGACGTGAAGATGCCGGGACTGGACGGCCTTGAGGTGGCCGCCGAGGTCTCGCGTGAGCGCCTTTGCCCGGTAATCATCCTTACCGCCTTTTCGCAGCGCGCACTTATCGAGCAGGCCCGCGACGCCGGCGCCCTTGCCTATCTTGTCAAGCCCTTCCAGCCGAGCGACCTGGTACCGGCCATCGAATTGGCGATCGCGCGTTTCGGGGAGATGCAGGCACTGGAGGACGAGGTCCGCAACCTCGAGGACAGCGCCGAAAGGCTCAAGGCCCAGCTGGAGACGCGCAAACTACTCGATCGCGCCAAGGGCGTCTTGATGGAGACATACGGCATGACGGAGCCCGAGGCCTTCTCATTCATCCAGCGCAGGGCTATGGACTCGCGCTCGAAGATGTCCGAGGTCGCCGAGGCCATAATCGCAGGCGAGCTGCTCCCGGACTAGCGGCACACTCCGCCTCGCGTCGGCGCGTCACGGCGGTAGGTTGGATCCCATGGACAAGCTGATCCTCGTCGACGGCTACTCGTTGGCCTTCAGGGCGTTTTTCGCCATCCCCGTCGACACGATGGTCACCTCCAGCGGCCAGCACACGAACGCCATCTACGGGTTCACGACGATGCTGGTGGGACTGATAGAGGAGCAGAAACCGACTCACATGGCGGTCGCCCTCGACCTTCCGGGCCCCACTTTCAGGGACGAGCTCAACCCGGACTACAAGGCGCATCGGCCAGAGACGCACCCAGGGCTTAAATCCCAGCTGGAGATGTTGGAGCGCGCGGTGCGTTCGTTGGGAATCGCGGTCTTCTCCAAGGCGGGATACGAAGCCGACGACGTACTGGCCACCCTGGCCGAGCGGGCGGCGGAAAGCGGGATGGACACCATCGTCGTCACCGGGGATCGTGACAGCTTTCAGCTGGTGAAGGATCCCTTCATCCGGGTTCTGTACAATCGGCGCGGCGTCAGCGACTACCTCATGCTGGACGAGGCCGGCGTGATCGCGAAGGTCGGCGCCTCACCAAAGGTCTATCCCTTCCTGGCGGCATTGCGCGGAGACCCCTCCGACAACCTGCCGGGGCTCCCCGGCATCGGAGACAAGACCGCCGCACGCCTGGCGGAGACCTACCAGAGTGTTGACGGGCTGATCGAGCACTTGGAGGCCCTGTCACCCAAGGTGGCCGGCTCGGTCTCGGAGAATCTCGATCGGCTGAGGCTGAACATGGCGCTCATTCCGCTGAAGCGCGATCTCGAAATTGACGCCGAGCTGGAAGACATGCGCCTGGGTCCACTGGACGACGAGGCGGCTCAAGGGTTCTTCGACCTGATCGAATCCAAGCGTCTCGCCGGCCGCGTATTGCGCGCTTATGACTACATCGGCCACACGGGCACGAAGCACGGAACCCCGGCGCCTACTGAGACCGTTCGGATGCGGGATCTCGGGTCGCTCGAGGACCTCGGCGCCAATCTGGGTAGCGGGGCAAAGGTGGGCTTCGCGATCGGCTGGAGCGGACAGGCCGGCAGGAGTCCGCTGTCGGCCTTGGCGCTGGCAGTGCGCCCGGCCGGCGGCACTGAGGTGCTTTGTTACGGCGCAGAGGTCAGCCGCTCCCAGGAGGTGGAGCGCCTTGGCTCCCTCCGGGCCGCCCTCGAAGGTGCGGCGGTTGTCGGCTTCGGATGTAAGGAGTTCTTCCGCCGTTTGGTGACCCTCGGAATCGAGCCGCCGGTGTTGTCGGCCGATATCGGCCTTGGTATGTACCTGCTCGATGCCTCGGTCGGCGATTACGACCTTGCGGGTGCCCGCGAGCGCTGGGCGCGCGAGTTGCCTCATTTGGATGGCGCTCGCGAGGAAGTGCAGGAGGCGGGAGGCCTCTTCGACGACGACCAGCTTCCTGCACTGCTCGACGAGGCGGCAAGCTGTGTGCTGCTGGAGCCGGCCCTGCGCCGTGAGATAGACGGCGCCTCAATGACCTGGCTACTTGACGAGCTGGAGCTGCCCCTGCTTCAGGCGCTGGCGCGCATGGAGGCGGCCGGCATAGCGGTGGATGCCGATCATCTGCGCTCCCTGGCTAGGGAGTTCTCGCAGGAGGCCAGGCGTCTGGCGGATTCGATTTGTCAAATGGCGGGCAAGACCTTCAATGTAAATTCCACCAAGCAGCTGGGAGAGGTGCTCTTTGACGAACTCGGCCTGACTCCTCCCAAGAAGACCAAGACCGGGTATTCCACCGATGCGCAGAGTCTCGAGAAGTTGCGAGGGGTGCACCCGATCGTGGAGGAGGTGATCAGTTACCGGGAAGTGGAGAAGCTGCGCAGCACCTATGGAGACAGCCTCATCTCCGAGGTTGCGCCCGACAACCGGATTCACGCGACTTTCAATCAGATGGTGGCCCGCACGGGCAGGCTCTCCTCCGATCACCCCAACCTTCATAACATCCCCATCCGCACCGAAATCGGGAAACGTTTCCGGTTCGCATTCGTGGCGCCTCCCGGCCGAAAACTGGTGGTTGCCGACTATTCCCAGGTGGAGCTGCGAGTCATCGCGCACCTGAGCGGCGATCCGGGCTTGATCGAGGCCTTCACCACCGGAGTCGACATCCACACCGTCACCGCATCGCGCGTGTTTGGCGTCGACCCCGCCAAAGTCACCTCCCAACAGCGTGCCAAAGCCAAGATGGTCGCCTATGGGCTGGCATACGGGATGGAGGCGTACGGCCTGGCAGCGCGGCTGAACGTCGAGGTTTCCGAGGCGGAGGAGATCCTGAAGAGCTTCTTCGCCGCGTTCCCCAGTGTGCGCAGCTACATGGACGAAGTGGTTGTCAAAGCCAAGCGGCTCGGCTACACCGAGACGGAGTTTGGCCGAAGGCGCCGCATACCGGAGCTGCGTGACGACAAT
>JAJYPE010000097.1 GCA_021795585.1 Actinomycetes bacterium
ACCCTGACCTTCACGGCCGGATTCCCTCGTACGAGCCCGTCGTCGTTGGCATTAGAGTCTCCGGAGTTTCCAGCCCAACCCGGGCGCGGTCACAGCCGCCGAGGCGGTCACGGGAACCACGGCGCGCTCCTGACCAAGCGTAATCACAAGCGAGCCGATGCGAAAGCCCGCTGAGAACGACGAGGGCAGCTTTGGAGCCAGCTCGAACTGGTAGATAACCTTAAGTCCCGGCCAGGCAACCAGCTGCACACCGCTCGAGGCGACAGCATTTACGGGCGCCTGTCCAGGGGCGCTCACGACCGCAACGGTCTGTCCGGCCTTCAGGACCGGATAGAGCTTGGGCACCGAGCGAAAGGCGTTGAGCAGGGTCTCCCCCGCCGAAAGCGCAGTGGGAAGCGGAGTGTAACCTTGCTGGCCGAGAATGACGCCGATGATAGTGGGATTGCTGGTTATCGACGAGGGGAGCGCACTCGAGGAAGGCAGCGACACGGTACCGGAGAAGGCGAAGTTACCTCCGGCAGGCGTGGAGCCCGTCTTGACGCCGGTGATCCCGTCATGGCCGACCAGGGCGTTCACGTTGTAAACGACACCCGCCACCGGCAGGGTTGCCTGAGGCATGGCCACGATCTGAGCCAGAAGCGGGTTGGCAAGCACGGCGGCCGCGGCCTTGAGCTGGTCGGGAGCCGTGCCGACAGTGCCGGAAACAAGGCCGGAGGGGTCCTTGTAAACCGTCCCGGTCATGCCCAGCGACTTGGCCTCCGCGTTCATCTTGGCCACGAAGGCGCTCACCGAGCCCGCGTCCCATTGAGCGAGCAATGTTGCGACGTTGTCGGCGGAGGGGATGAGGAGCGCTTGGAGCGCTTGGAACTCGCTCATCTGCTCACCCTGCGTCACGACCATTACCGAGTCCTGAGCCGCCAGCATCGACTGATAGGTGGCCACGTCTGCGGCGCTGATGGTGATCGTGGGCCCGTTCTTCCCAGGGGCGAGAGGATGATCGTGCATGATCACCAAGGCGGTGACCATCTTGGCCACGGAGGCGAGGCCGATCGGCCCCGCCTGGCCGTGGTTACCCATCGAACCGATGCCCAACACCCCGATATCGGCCGCACCCTGGCTCGGCCAGGGAAGCGAAGGCGTGGCGCCCGGTATAACCGAAGAACTCGGGACCGAGATCGCCGCCGTGGGAGCAGGCGGCTTTCGCAAAAGCTGTACGACCGAGAAGATCAGTCCCAGGACCACGACCACCACAATCACGGTGGCGGCTCTGCGCAGCCCGCCTCGGCTGTCGCGGCGGTAATGGCCACCCCGACCGGTCATGCGGTCGCGTGGCAGCCAGGAATCGTTTCGCGGCATGGACAGTCTTCCTTTTGTTCTATTTCCAGGGCGATCTGAGATGCCTTCGCCCCGAGCCAGGGCTCGGGCGCCGGCGGACAGGTACAGGCTAATGGGTGGCGCGGGAGCCGGTTCGAGGTCCGGCTCAGCCTGCGCCAACGACCTCCTCAGCCGTGAGACTCCAGGTAATTCTCCAGCTCTTCCTTGCTCATGAGCACGACCCGGGGCTTGGATCCCTCCAGAGGGCCCACCACTCCGTGGCGCTCGAGCAGATCCATCAAGCGCCCGGCCCGGGAGAATCCGACCTTGAGCTTGCGCTGCAGCATCGAGGTGGAACCGAGTTGAGAGTTGACGACCAGCTCCATCGCCGTCTGGAAGAGTTCGTCCTCATCTTCGGGTGGAGACTCGGCCTCTGCCGGCGCTTCGTTGGTATTGAATTCGCCCAGATAGCTGGCCTTACCCTGCCGCACCCAGGAAGCCACCACCTTGCGAACCTCCTCCTCGGAGACCCACGGCGACTGAATGCGCTGTGGATGGGAGGACGAGGCGCCAAGAAAAAGCATGTCCCCTTTGCCCACCAGGCGCTCGGCACCGGGCTGGTCGAGTATGACCCGCGAGTCGGCGAGCGATGAGACCGAAAAAGCCATTCGCGAAGGGATGTTCGCCTTGATCAGGCCGGTGATGACGTCAACGCTTGGGCGCTGAGTGGCGATCACCAGGTGGATGCCAACCGCCCTAGCCATCTGGGCGATGCGGCAGATCGACTCTTCGACGTCGCGGGCGGCGACCATCATCAGGTCGTTCAACTCGTCTACCACGACCAGGATGAAGGGAAGCCGCGAAAAGCGGGGCGCCGGGGTTTCATCGAAGAGTGGAGCCGGCCCGGACTCAACTTCCACCTCACCCGCCAGCTCCGCGGGAAGGTCGTCGGCGCCCATGTTGTCCACGATCTGGTTGTAGCCGTAGATGTCGCGCGCGCCCAGCTCCGAGAGCATGTCGTACCTGCGCTCCATCTCCTTCACCGCCCAGGCCAAGGCATTCGCCGCCTTCTTGGGATTGGTCACCACCGGGGTCAGGAGGTGAGGCACGCCGTTGTATTGCCCGAGCTCCACGCGCTTGGGATCCACGAGGATCAGGCGCACCTGCTCAGGCGTCGAACGCATCAGGATCGAGGTGAGAACCGAGTTGAGGCAGGAGGACTTGCCCGACCCGGTGGCACCCGCGATGAGTATGTGGGGCATCTCGGCCAGGTTGATCAATACAGGTTTGCCGGAGATGTCGCGCCCTGCCGCCACGGCGAGGGGATGGGTATTGGCGTCGGCCTCGGGAGAAAGCAGCACATCCGCCAAGGCGACCACCACCCGCTTGTGGTTGGGAACCTCGACACCTATAGCGCTTCGACCGGGGATCGGCGCGAGTATGCGCACGTCGGCCGCTGCCATTGCGTAGGCGATGTCCTTATGAAGCGAGGTGACGCGTGCCACCTTCACGCCAGATCCGAGCTCAAGCTCGTAGCGCGTGACGGTGGGCCCGACCGTCATGCCCACCAGGGAGGTCTCCACCTTGTGGGTGGCCAGGGCCTCCGAGAGCACCTTTCCCCTCCGCCAAAGCTCGTCCTTGTCGAGCGACCGGCTCACCGACCGCTTGAGCAGCGTTGAAGCGGGTAGCTTCCAGGCCACCTTGCCCCTGACTGGCGCTGGGGGCGCGGACCCCGCGCCATCCGATTCCACACCGTCCGGGGCGGCAGGTGCGAAGTGCTCTTCGCCGCCGGCATCCACGGCCTCGGCGGCCCCTCCCCCCTCCGGGGCTGAAATGCTCGGGGCTCCCGGTTCATAGCCCGGCTCCGAAAAACGCTCGAGGAATGCGGGAGTCGCCTCCTGCTCGACATCCTCGTCGTCCATCGCACGGCGGCTGCGCGATGCGGCATGTCGCGCTTGGCGGCCGGCCAACGACTCCAGTAGTGGCCCACGCAGCCTGCGGACCAGCCGGATCGGGGAATGACCGAGCGCATCGAAGAAAAATGCCAGCATTGCCAGCACCACAACCAGCTTTGCCCCTCCCGAAGAGAGAGCGGCAGCAAGCGCGGCGAAGGTGTAGTGCCCCAGCGCCCCACCCCGCGCGGCCATTGACGCGCCTCGGCCCGCCACGCTCCAGCCGGCAAGCTCCGCTGCCAGCGCCCAAAGGCCGAGCGAGAAGGAGAGCCGGAAGCGGCGCGGAAGGCGCGCCCGCATATCCAGCAGCATGAAGACGCTTACAACCGCCAGAAGCAGGTACGCGGCCACTCGAACCGGCCCGAACACGTAGGCCATTGCCCCGTCCAGGTCGCGGCCGAGTGTGCCGAGCACCGACATGAAGGAGAGAAGGAATACGGCCGCGACCGCCAAAAGGAGAAGACCCGCCAAATCGGCTTGATGGCCACGCGGCTCGGCCTTTGTCGAGCCAGCCGCCCGGCTCCGCCCTCGCGACGCCGCCCCAGAAGGGGGCTTGGAGCGGCCCTTGGCGGAGCTGCGCGGCGCGCTGCGCTTGGATGTGCCCCTGCTAGACAGCGTCACACCTCCCACGGTACCAGTTCCATGCCTCCGGCAAGAGGCGGAATTACAGCCTTGTCACCAACGCTACCCCGCAGCCGGCCTGAGCCGGGCTGCGCGCTCAGATCTCGGTGACGACGGGAATCACCATGGGCCGCATCTTGGTACGCTTCTCGATCAGCTTCGCGGTCGCCTTGCGTATGTGTCGCGCAACTGTCTCTGAGTCCGAGGCGCCCTCAGCCGCCGCGACCCCGATGGCCCGCAACACCGCGTCGCCAAGGTCCCCGAGCAGCTCCTCTACAACGTCATGCTCGTCGTCGGCATGGTGCGCCCATCCACGCGTGATTATCTCCGGTCCGGTTATCACCGCCCCGCTACCCGCCTCCAGGGCGACCACCACAATGACAACCCCGTCCGAGGCAAGCGTCCTGCGGTCGCGCAACACGCCCTTGGAGATTCCATCCACGGCCCCGTCGACATAGAGATAGTTGGCACTGACCCTTCCCCGCTTGGCCAGAACCCCATCACCGACCTCGATGACGTCGCCGTCGAGGGCTACGATCACCTGGTCCTCGTCCATTCCCATCTCGACGGCCAGAGCCGCATGGCTGGAGAGGTGACGGAACTCGCCGTGCACGGGAATGAAGGATTCGGGCTGGCAAACCGAGTGCATCAAACGCAGCTCGTCCCTCTTGGCATGGCCGGAGGTGTGAACCTTTGCGATGCCCGCATGTATCACCTCGGCCCCGCGCCGATGGAGGCCGTTAATCACCTTGCCAACTGCGGATTCGTTGCCCGGAATGATGTCGGCCGAGATGATCACCACGTCGCGCTTCGAGAGCTTAAGGAAGCGATTCTCGTTGGCCGCCATGAGGCTGAGCGCCGAGAGTGGCTCGCCCTGGCTGCCGGTGGAGATTACGCAAACCTTGTCGTCGGGGTACTGGGAGACCGTCTCGATGTCGGCCAAATTGTGCTCGGCGATCTCAAGCAGCCCCAAGCTTCGCGCCAGGGCGATGTTGCGTCCCATGGAGCGGCCCAAAGGAAAGATCTTCCGCCCGCAGTCGATGGCGGCGTCCGCTATCTGCTGGATCCGGTGGATGTGCGACGCGAAGCAGGTGACCACAACCCTCTTGCCCCTATATCGAGGCATTATCTGGTCCAGAACTTCGCCAACACCGGACTCGGATTGGGAGTGTCCCTCCTCCTCGGCGTTGGTGGAGTCCGCCATCAACAGCCGGATACCCTCGGTCCTGGCAATTTGGGCCAGCCTGCCAAGGTCAGGAAGACGGCCGTCCACCGGGCTCAGGTCGAGCTTGAAGTCACCGGTATGCACCACCGTGCCTACCCGGCTCCGGATGGCAAGGGCGTGCGCGTCGGGAACGGAATGTGTGACCGGGATGAACTCGACGCTGAATCCGCCCATCTTCACAACGTCGCCGTCCTCGACCGGAATCAGCTCCGCCCGGCCCAGCAGTCCGGCCTCCTCGATGCGCGACCGTGCCAGCGAAAGGGCAAGCTGAGATCCCCAGATCTTGAGCGGCATCTCTCTAAGTAGGTAGGGGAGCGCGCCGATGTGATCCTCGTGGCCGTGTGTCACGGCCACGCCAAGAACCTTTTCGGCATTCTCCTGGAGGTATTCGAAGTCGGGCAGGATGAGGTCGATACCCGGCGTTTCCAGCGTCGGGAACATCAACCCACAGTCGACGACAAGGATTTCACCGTCAAGCTCGAGGGCGGCACAGTTTCTGCCGATCTCGCCGAGGCCGCCCAGGAAGACGACTTTCAGGTTCTCGCTGGATTTATTTTCATTGGAAGGACTCAAAAGGTCACCTTTATATCGAGCTCCGCTCCCGCGTCCGCCAGTCCCGCGAGGACTCCGGCCGCCTTTCCGGCGAGCCAATCCGGCCCCTGGCCGAGCGGCAGGCGGCAGTCCCCGGCGCCATGCCCGAGCAGGGACATCATCGCCTTGGTGGGAATTGGATTAGGAGCTGCTTCAGAAGTTTCAAAATTGTACGAGGGCACCAGGGCCCGGTTGATCTCGGCTGCCCGCGCAACATCGCCACCTGCGAAGGCATCCACCATGGCGGCGAAGTAAGGCGTCGCCCAGTGCGTGGCCACACCGATGACCCCCGCCGCGCCGATGGAAAGTAGCGGCAAGGTCAAGGAGTCGTCGCCCGAGTAGACGTCGAAGCCGCGCTTTGCTTGGCCGAGCAGCTCAGCCGTCGCCGCTGGGCTCCCTGCCGCGTCCTTGAGTGCTACAAGATTGGGGAGCTCATTGGCCAGCGCGACAACCGTCTCGCCCGCAACCTTCCGCCCGGTGCGAACCGGTATGTCGTATAGGACAACGGGAAGTTTGGTGGCGTTTGCCACTGCACGAAAGTGACCGGCCATTCCGGATTGCGCGGGCCGGTTGTAGTAGGGCGCCACCGCCAGTATCCCGGCGGCTCCTACCCGCTCGGCAGCGGCCGTCATGTGCACGGAGTGGGCGGTGTCGTTACTGCCCGAACCCGCGACCACGGGAATGGTGACAGCGGCGGCCACGGCCTCCCATATGGCGATCTTCTCGTCGTCGGTAAGGGTCGAGGCCTCTCCGGTGGTGCCGGTCAAGACCAGCGCCGTGTTGCCCTGTGACTGGAGAAAACGCGCAATCCTTACCGTCTTGTCGACGTCAAGGGCGCCCCCGTCGTCGAAGGCCGTCACCATGGCAGTGATGACCGGGCCGAACAGGTCAGCGGCAGTTCCCATTGTGCCCTCCAGGTTTTTTCCGGTGAACGGGGTTCAGAAGCGTAGCCTGGCATCCACGATAGGGTCGAGCCCCACGGTCACGCCAGGAAAGTCGCGAATCGCCTTCACCGCCATCAACACCCCGGGCATGAAGGAACTTCGGTCGTAGGAGTCATGGCGGATGGTCAGCGTCTGTCCAGTGGTGCCAAGCACCACCTCCTGATGAGCCATCATCCCCTTGATCCGCAGCGAGTGCAGGCGAACACCGCCCGGTAGCTCGTATCCGCGCGCCCCCTCGAGAGACGAGGTGGTCGGATCTGCCAGCAGCGGCTCACCGCGGCGGGCCTCCACCATCCGCTTGGCGGTTGTGAGTGCGGTTCCGCTCGGGGCGTCCACTTTGTTCTCGTGATGGAGCTCCACAACCTCGATCGTCTCGAAGAATGGAGCCGCCATCGCCGCGAACTTCATCATCAGCACCGCGCCGATGGCAAAGTTCGCCGCCACGACGCAGTTTGCCGAGGACGCGGTAAAGGCCTCCTCGATCCGGGCCATCTCGTGCTCGCCGATGCCGGTAGTACCTATGACGGCGTGTATGCCG
>JAJYPE010000098.1 GCA_021795585.1 Actinomycetes bacterium
GATCTAGGCGGGCCACGTCCAGCATGTTCGCCGCCTCAAGGCGAAAGTCGAGCTCCTCGGTTATGGTCTCGGCAAAGAGTTCCACCAGGGCCGGCGGATTCGCCAACGCGGCCACGGGAATCCTGCCCACCAGCGCGGGCGCGATCCAGCTCATGGCTGCCAGGTCCTTTGCGACCAGCTCCGACACTGCGCTTCGCTGCACCTTGACGACGACCTCCTCGCCGGTGCGCAACCTGGCCAGGTGGACCTGGGCGATCGAGGCGGCGGCGATCGAATCGGTGTCGAATTCCGAGAAGATCTCCTCCAGCTCGGCTCCGAGCTCCTCCTCCACGGTGGCGCGAACCACGGCGAAGGGCTCGGGCTTGACACGGTCGCGGAGCTCCTTGAACTCCCGAACCAGCTCCTCCGGGAAGATTCCATCGCCGGAGGAGATGATCTGGCCCAGCTTGATGTAGGTGGGTCCGAGGCGCTCGAAGGTCTGCTTCAACCGGCGGGAGAGGCCGATGCGAGAGGCGGGATTGCCCTTGGGGCGATCAATGAGGCGCCAGGCTGCAAGTGACCTGCCGATCGCCCAGGCGACGGTGAAGGCTCGCAGCGTCTGTGGTGAGCGGCGGGGGGCTATGAGTCTTGGAACCGAAGCCCGATTGCGGATCCGCAAGGAGTCGACTCCGGGGAGCCAGGCCAGATGGTCGATTTCGACGATCCAGGGGGCTGCGTCGCTGAAGGAGCCGAGCGCCAGGTCCGGCGGCGGAGGTGTCTGCGAGGAAGAGGGCATTTCAAGCACAGGTTAGCCCCCCGACGCCAAGACCGTAGAAGGAGCACTTGGGCGTGCTTAAATGTGCGGGCGCCCCGGAATGCCCCGGGGCGCCTCGCTTTGGCTTTGTCCGATCAGCCCTGGTGGCGCTTGAGCACCAGAGTGCCGTTATGGCCGCCGAAGCCGAAGGAGTTCGAAATGATCGCGCCCTCCGGGAGTGGCCGGGGCCGCTCCGTAACCACATCGATGTGGATCTCGGGGTCCACGTTCTTGGTGTTCGCGGTGGGCGGGATGAGGTTGTTCTCGAAGGTAAGGCATGCGCCTATCGCCTCCAGGGCACCGGCCGCGCCGAGCCCGTGGCCGAGCGCGCCCTTCAGGGAGCTGACCGGGACTCGCCTGTCGCCGAAGACCTTCTCGATGGCCTCGGCCTCGGAGCGGTCGTTCAGCTGGGTCGAGGTTCCATGCGCATTTATATGACCCACCTCATCCGGGGTGATGCCCGCGTCCACGAGCGCCAGCTCCATGCAGACGGTGGCCCCGACGCCGTGAGGCGCGGGCGCCGTGATGTGGTGCGCATCGGCGTTGGAGCCGGCTCCGGCGACGATGGCATAGATGTGAGCCCCGCGCGCCAGCGCATGGCCGAGCTCTTCCAACACCACCACTCCGGCCGCTTCGGCCATGATGAAGCCGTCACGATCGACATCGAAGGGCCTCGAAATGCCGCTGGTTGAGGCGGCGGTCATGTTGGCGAAGCCGGCCTGGGCAGTGATAGTCGTGGCCACTTCGCTTCCGCCTGCCAGCATCACTGTGGCCCGGCCCGCGGCGATCAGCCTGGCGGCGTTCTCGATGGCGTGCGTGCCCGCCGCGCAGGCTGTGCAGGTCGCCTGGCAGACGTTGGTAAAGCCGAAGCGCATGGAGATGGTCGCGGCATTGGAATTCGCCATCATCATCGGCACCAGGAACGGCGTCACCCGGTCGGGCCCGCGCTCATGCGCCAGCAGGACCTGGCCCTCGAGCGTGGTGAGCCCGCCAACGCCGGTTCCCATCCAGACGCCGGCGCGTGCGGGGTCCACCTCGATGGGGCCCGCATCGTCCATTGCCAGTTGGGCCGCCGCGACGCCGAACTGGTTATAGCGGTCGGCCCTGCGGGCCTCCTTGACGCTCATCCAGTTCGTGGGGTCGAAGTCCTCCACCAGGCGGGTCGGCGAGAGGTTCTCGTTTCTGAGCAATCCCTCCCAAAAGGCATCCTTGCCGGTGCCGATCGAGGTGACCGCGCCGAGGCCTGTGATGGCCACCTGGTAAGGCGCTTCGATCCCCTCGGGATGGGAATCGGTGAACGCCATTTTCATGCGAGCTTGCCCTTCACCAGCGTGTAGGCGGCACCGACCGTGTCGACGCCTTCCAGCTCAGACTCCTCAACCTTGATGCCGAATGAGTCCTCGAGCTCCATTACGAGCTCAACGATGTCGAGGCTGTCGGCGTCAAGGTCCTCAGCAAAGCTGGCCTCCATGGTCACCTGCTCCGGGCTCACGCCGAGCACCTTTACGGTGCACTGCTTGAACTGCTCGAAGGCCTGTGCGTCGTCCATTTCCTGCAACTTTCCCTTGTGTTTATTAGTTTCGGACGACGCGGTTGCGCCTGCCCGTTCGAGCCTTTCGGCTCGTTTTCCATCCGATCATGCTACCCCCGGGGGGCTCCGCAGGATCAGAAGCCCATTGAAATCCCTCCGTCGACCGTCAGGACGGCCCCGGTAATGTAACCTGCCGCCTCCGATGCGAGAAATGCGATCGGGCCGGCGATCTCGGCCGGTGTCGCGATCCTCCCCATGGGGACCGCGGCGGTCATCTCCGCCATCCGCTTCTCGGAGACGACCTCGGTGAGAGCGGTGGTGACCGCTCCCGGCGCCACCACGTTGGCCGTGACGTTTCGTGTCGCCACCTCACGCGCCACGGATCGGGCGAACCCGATCAGCCCGGCCTTGGAGGCAGCGTAGTTCGCCTGCCCTGGCGCTCCCATGCCCGCGATAACCGAAGTCACGTAGATGAGCCGGCCCCAACGGGCGCGGATCATCTGGGGCATGACCGCCTTGGTCAGGCGAAAGGCGCCGGTGAGGTTGGTATCGATGACGCGGTCCCACGCCTCCTCCGACATCCGCAGCAGCAGCGTGTCCTCGGTGAGGCCGGCGTTTGCAACCAGAACCTCCACCGGGCCGAAGCGGTCGTTCACCGCAGCCACCGCCGCGGCCACCGAGTCGGATTCGGTGAGTTCGCAATGGACCTCGAAGAAGTCCTCGCCGAAATCGGTGAGCGCCTTTTGAGCACGGCGGCGGTGATAAGTCGCCGCCACGCGGTGCCCCTGCTCCAGAAGCAGGCGGGTGGTTGCCTCGCCGATGCCCGTCACGCCTCCGGTGACGAGCACGGTGCGCTTGGTTTCGGACACTAGGCTCCCCACCTGACCACCGCGGACGCCCACGTCATCCCGGCTCCGAAGCCGCAGAACAAGACGTAGTCGCCCGGGTGGATCCGCCCCATGTCGGCGGCGGCGGCCAGCGCCAGCGGGATGCTCCCAGAAGAAGTGTTGCCGGTCGTGTCCAGGACGATGGCGGTTCGATCCATCGGGATTCCCAGCCGGTTGTTGGCGGCCTCGATGATGCGGATATTGGCCTGGTGGGGCACCACCAATGCGACGTCGTCGGCGGTGATGCCGGCTCGTTCCAGGGCCGCCTTGGCCGAGGAGACCATCGCCAGCACTGCGCGCTTGAAGACCTCGCGACCCTCCATGCGCAGATACCCGCCATGGTCGCAGTAGAGAATGGGAGCGAGCGATCCATCTACGCCCAGGTCCCAGCTGAGAAAGTTGTTCTCTTCGGTTCGGCTGAGGACGACCGCCCCGGCGCCATCGGCGAAGAGGACGGCGGTGGCGCGGTCCTCCATATCCGTAATCCGGCTCAGGGTGTCCGCTCCGATGACGAGAACATGCTCGAGGCCGGAAAGGATCATGGAGTGCCCGACTACCAGTGCGTAGACGAAACCCGCGCAGGCCGCGTTCACGTCGAAGGCGCCACAGTTCAGCCCGAGTTCGGCCTGGACGGTGGCGGAGGTGGCCGGGACCATCTTGTCAGGGGTGGTGGTGGAAAGTACCAGCATTCCTATGTCGGCCGGGGTGAGTCCCGCGGCGGCTATCGCCTTCTGGGCGGCTTCCACCGAAAGGGACGCCGTGGTCCCGCCGACCCGGCGCTCCTTGATCCCGGTTCGTTCGGTGATCCAGGCGTCGCTGGTTTCGAGCCGCTTCTCGAAGTCCTCGTTGGTGATAACGGTGCCAGGAAGCGCTGCGCCCCAGCCGGTGATTCTTGATCCGAACATGACCCCTGTCAATTCTCCAGCTTTGTTCTGAGCCAGGCTATGGGCTGGCCGATGATGACCCGCTCCCCCTCGGCGGCTATGTACGCCGAGAGTTTGCCGGCGAATGGCGACCGCACCGCCACCCCCGAGACGTCGCCAACCTCGGCTCCGACGCCCACTGCGTCGTGAGTCGAAACCTCGGCAGACGGGGTGAAGACCCCGGCCGCGGGCGAGACGATGATGCGTTCCGAGGCGTACAGGTGCTCGCCAAAGTCGCTTTCCACCTGAGGCTGCAACTTGGCTGCCGCCTCGACGGCCAGCAGCAGCTTGTCCAGGTCGTCAGGTGCCTGGATGGAGATGCCGGTTATCTCGGGCACGGTGCGTTTCGCAAGGCCGGTGAGCACGTTGCCGGGCCCGATCTCGACGAGAAGGCTGGTGCCCTGGTCCCTCAGCTTGGCAAGCGATCTGGTCCACATGACGGGCGAGGTGAGTTGCTGTGCCAGCAGCCGGATCCAGTCGGCGGCCCTCCGGTATGGGAAGGCGTCCACGTTGGCCACCACCGGGACTTCGGCGTCGAAGAAGCGGGATTCCAGGAGTGCCTTGCGCAGCCTGTGCCTCGCATGCTCCATGAAGGGGGTGTGGAAAGCGCCGTTGACGGGAAGCACCATGACGCGCTTGGCGCCGTACTCCCTTGCCCTGTCGATCGCGCCTTCCAGCGCGCTCTTGCGTCCGGCCAGCACCACTTGGCCCGGGGCGTTGTAGTTGGCGACCCAGACATCGCCGCCGACCTCGTCGCAGGCCTTTTCCGCCCCGTCGTCGTCGATGCCCAGCAGCGCTGCCATGGCGCCCGGGTGCTCCTCTGCGGCATCCTGCATCGCCTCGGCCCGTTCGGAGACAAGGCGTGCGCCCGCATCGAAAGCAAGCGCGCCCGCGGCGACCAGGGCGCAATATTCGCCGAGTGAATGCCCGGCGCAAATCGAGGGCGTGACGCCGGTTCGTTCTATCGCGTCCAGGACCATCATCGACATCGTGTACGTGGCCAACTGGGTGTTCCGGGTCTGTGAGAGAGCCTCCTGGTCTGCATCGAGCAGAAGGGACGCGATGTCGCGGCCCGACGCCTCAGAAGCTTCGTGGACGATCTCCCAGGAAGGATGATCGACCCATGCCGCTCCCATGCCCGGCTTCTGTGAGCCTTGCCCGGGAAATGTGAATGCGATCACTTGCAGCCTTTCGTCCTCAATGTCCCTCCGCACGCACGCGCGCGACGCGAAGGGCAATCCATTGCCGGTCTCCGGCTTGCGGCACAGTTGGCTTTCCTTGCCTGCCCGCCATCAAATGGTCGGTTGGCACTAGTGGGAGACCGCCTGGACCGAGAAATACCCCAACAGAGTTAATAGACTCCCGGGGGAGCCTTGGGGTTACAGAATTTCTGGGAATTTTGCGACCGCTCACGGAGCGCCTGCATTGCTCGGGGCAATGGGCCTCCATTGCCGGGTTGGCAAAGGGTGGGAGCCTCCTCTGGGGGATCCCGGCTTCCATCCTGCCACGAGGGTGGAGCACAAGTGGCGCGATCGGGAAACAGCGACGGTTTATCTCCAGAACTTTGGCGCCGGAAGCTGCCGGTGTCACACGGATCCGGCTGCTGCAGCAGGTGCCGTGCCGGCTCCAGGGTCCGTCGATGGTTCCGTCCAGTCCGCAGAAGGCCTTTCGGATGCACTCATTGTCGGGAAAGTGATTGTGGCGCGCGAAGCCCTATGCTGACTAACTGCCGGCCCGGGTGGTGGAATGGTAGACACGGAGGACTCAAAATCCTCTGCTCGCAAGGGCGTGCGGGTTCGAATCCCGCTCCGGGTACTCGGAGTCACATACAAGACTGACTAAGTCGCACCGACAAAAGTGCTTCACCATCATGTACCGTCGGTGTGACGTTTCCCTTCAATCCGGATCGCCTGCCCTCGGCGGGGTGGGGTGCGAATTTCTGAGCCGTGATCTGGAGATCAACAAGCTCGAGGCGGTCTCCCTTCCCCGACATGTGGCTCCCCACAGTTACGTGTGCGCCCCCAAGCGATGTCCGGCATCCGCGGCGAATTCCAATAGGTGAAGGATTGGCAGCGGGGAAGGGCTGCATCCGAAGTGCGGAAGGGTTCGTTAGCCGGAGTTTCCAGCACGGTGCAGAGCGCAGGTAGTGCATTCACGACCCGGCCGAGCTCGATCAGCAGGCCGGCATCGCACGGCCCAGCCCGCTGGCAATAGCCGATCTTCAGGGCGGCCACCCGTGGAGGTCACTTCGCCGGGCTCCTCCGTCACGTCCCTGTGGAAAAGAACTGCCCGGTCGGCCCCAAACCGCGCCTCCAGTCACGCGTGCCGGACAAAATTGCCCGCGCACGGATGGTGCTGCGTTGATAGTGCATGGTGTGCTCTACCGACACGGCTTCCGTCCCGCGCCTCGCCCATTTCGCCTGCGTCTCAGGTCTGGCCGGCCCAGGCAGCTTCTTGACGCCTGCCGCAGTCACCTCTGCGGCGCCGCTGAGGTGGTGGGGTCTAAACCGATTGCCTGTCATTCCGCACACGGGCATGGTCCCCTCGCCGGGGCCCCGGAGGCTGTTGAGCCGAAACACAAAGCCGGCCATCTCGGCCGGTACCTCCAGGGCGGGAGGGGGTTTTGTTGAGTTTTAAAGGTGGACACATGTACGAACATGTGTATACTCGAACTGTGACTCCGTTTGACTTCGTAATCTCCCTCGCGCTCGTCTCCGTCGCCGCCGGCGTCCTAGGGTCCCTGATTGGCCTGGGCGGCGGAGTGGTGATCGTACCGGTTCTTACCCTGCTCTACGGGGTTGACATCCGGCTCGCCATTGGCGCAAGCATCGTGTCCGTGATCGCAACCTCGAGCGGCGCGGCCGCAGCATATGTGCGCGAGCGGATGACCAACCTGCGGGCCGGCATGTTCCTGGAGATCGCGACGACCACGGGAGCGCTGAGCGGCGCCTACCTTACGACGCTCCTGCCGACGCGCTTTCTGTTCGTCTTCTTCGGCCT
>JAJYPE010000099.1 GCA_021795585.1 Actinomycetes bacterium
CGGTGGTCGTCGCATCAATGGCGGCCATCACGCCAACTATCGAAGCGATAAGGGCGGAGGCGAAGGAGAGCTTTATCGATGCGATGAAGCTCTGCAGGTAAACGCCGCTCGCCGCCTCGTCGAAGTTGGCCATTGTGAATTGGCCGTTGCCGTTCTTGAAGGCGGTGGCCACCACCGAGATGGCCGGCACCAAAAGGAACAGCGCTACGTAGACGAGAAATGGAAGAGCCCCGATGCTGGTATGCCAGCGCCCCTTGCGCCGTTTGCGCCTGGGCAGGCCGGGGTCTGTGCGGTTGGCGGGGGCGTCGCCACCCCCGCCTGACACGGATCCCGAACCGCTTCGGAGCTCGTCTTTTACTGACAAGTGATCACTCCAGGTTGGTGAACGCGGTCACTAGCCCGAGATCGTAGGCCATTGCTGGGCCACCAGCTGCTGTGCCTGGGAGAGCTGGGCGGTGGTGGGGAAGGTCGGGTTCCCGCTGACCGGAGGCAGCAAGGAGAGGTAGGCCGAGTTCACCGTACCCGCCGCCTGCATTGCCGGCAGGAGTATCGGCCGCGCGAAGCCCTTCAGCCAAAGGTTCTGGCCTTGGGCCGAGTAGAGGAACTCCTCCCAGAGCCTGGCAGCTGCCGGATCCGGCGCATTCGCCGAGATGGCCTGAGCGTAGTACGACGCGTACTTGGCACTGGCGGGCACGAAGACCTTCCAATTCACCTTGCCCTTGACCGCCTGGGCGTAGGCGGAATTGAGGTAATCCCAGTCGATGTTGACTTTGATCTGGCCGCTCTCGATGACCGCCGGCGAGCTCTGCACCGGGACGTAGTTGCCCGCCTGGGCAAGCTGCTTGAAGTAGTTGAGGCCGGGCTGAATGTTGCTGAAGCTGCCTCCGTTGGCGAGTGCAGCCGCGTAGACGGCTCCGAAGGCCGCACCCGCACTGGTCGGGTTGCCGTTCAGCGCCACCGCGCCCCTGTACTGGGACTGGAGCAGGCTGGCAAAGCTGGTGGGCGGGTTCGAGGCAAAGGCGGTGGCGTTGTAGCCGATGGAAATGTAACCCCCGTAATCGAAGAACCATTTGCCGGAGGGATCCTTGGCGTTGGTGGGGATCTGGTTCCACGCCTGCACCTTATAGGAGGCGAAGAGACCCTTCTGAGCCCCGAGCAGAGCGAACGAGGGGCCCACGTCGACCACGTCCGGTTCCTTGGAGGTGCCCTTCTCGGACTGCAGCGCGGCAAGCTCCTCGGCCGAGGAGCCGTTCGGATTCTGGCTGTTGATTGTGATCCCGTACTTCTTTTCGAAGGTGGAGATCAGCTCGCCGTAGTTGGCCCAACCAGGTGGAAGTGCGATGACGTTGAGGTGCCCCTCCTTTTTGGCCGCCGCGATAAGCGCGGTCATGCCCCCTCCTTGTTGGGCGGAGGTGACGGTCGACCAGTTAACCCCTGTGGAACCACCACTCGAGGACGACGAGCTCGAACTCGACCCGCAGGCCGCCGCCACCAGACCCAGCGCGCCCAGGCCCAGCCCGAGTGCGTATTTGTTCTTCAATTTCCCTCCAAGGTTCTCCGAGTCGTGAAATCAGCTAAACGATATCACCGCATGCCAGGCCGATTGACACAACCAGCGCGAGCATCAAATGCGAAGCTAGGCACTCACTCTGTATCCCGGGTGAACTTCCAGTAAACGCTGCGAATCCACCGGGTGAAATCTCGGGCGGGCCCCAGGGCACCCATACCCACCGCCACCAGGAGCGGAGCTTCGCTTTGGGGGCCTGATGGCTGCTATCCCGGATTTTGATATTTGGATCTTTACAAGCCGTTGACATTGGGCACATAATCTTTTCACGAGTATGCGTTGCGCCGGCGGGGCCCGTGGCCCCTCAAGACCCGGAAGTGACGGAGGTTGGGGGTGTCGATGCAGGTGCAGTCGTGGCGGGAGGATGCCGCTTGTAAAGGGGTGCAGCCAGGTCTCTTCTATCCGGAGAGCGACCTGGAGGAGCGCAAGGCCAAAGCGGTTTGCGGCCTGTGCAAGGTGCGTGATTGCTGCCTTGAGTTCGCGCTCAATTCCGGTGAGCCGGAAGGCATATGGGGGGGCCTGAATTCCCGCCAACGCCGACGCTTGGCGCGCTCGCGGCGCGAAGTCCATACCTACGCTACGCTCTGAGCCCGTCTGCTGAGGCGGTGGAACGTCTGGGCGGCTCTTGCCGCCTGCTGGGCGCGATGCTTCTGGAGGTTGCAACAACCGACATCGCGCCTTGTTGTAGAAGTTCACACCTAAACCGGGTGGAGTGGTTCAAGGCCAGGGCCTTGCTGCTTCTGTGACCCTGGGTGGCGCAGATAGATTGGCAGTCACCGCCGATCGGTGGTCAAAGCTCGTCACATAGCCAGGGGGGACCAATGCCGGCCGGAGTCGACCGCGCGAAACTTGAGAGCGCAATCGCCAGTGAGGAGCGCACCTTTGCCGCTCGCACCACCGGGTCCAGGGTCATGTTCGAGGAGTCCAAGCAGGTGCTCCTGGGCGGCGTCCCCATAAGCTGGATGAACAAGTGGGTGGGTGGCTACCCGGTTTTCTTCGCCCGGGCCAAGGGCTCCACCATTACCGACGTCGACGGCAATTCCTACATCGATTTCTCCCTCGGCGATACCGGCGCGATGGCCGGCCACTCTCCCGAGGCGACAGCGGACGCCGTCTCGGAGCGCACCCGCGGGAGCGGAGGCATAACCACCATGCTTCCGAACTCCGACGCCGCGGCAGTCGGACGGAACCTGCGGGAGCGCTTCGGACTCGAGTACTGGCAATTCACCCTTTCGGCCACGGACTCCAACCGCTTCGCCCTACGGCTGGCCCGACAGGTGACCGGACGCAAGAAGATACTTGTCTTCTCCTGGTGCTACCACGGGACGGTGGACGAGACATTCGTGACCCTGGTTGACGGGATGACCCGGTCGCGCGCCGGGAACGTCGGCCCCGCAGTCGACCCGTCGCTGACGACGGTGGCGGTGGAATTCAACGACATCGAGGGCGTGCGTAAGGCGCTGGCGGGTGGAGAGATCGCCGCCATCCTCACCGAGCCCGCTCTGACCAACATCGGGATAGTGCTGCCCGAAGACGGCTTTCTGGCAGCTGTAGGCGAGGCGGCGCGTGAAGCGGGGGCCGTCTACATCCTCGACGAGACCCATACCTTTTCGGCCGGCTGGGGAGGCGCCGGCTCGCTATTCGGCGTCCGTCCCGACATGCTCACCATCGGCAAGTCCCTCGGAGGAGGCGTGCCGTTCGGCGCCTATGGGCTGAGTGCGGACATGGCCAGGTTGGTCGCCTCGCAGCCCGATGCGGATTATGTGGACACCGGCGGTATCGGTGGCACCTTGGCGGGCAACGCCCTCTCGTTGGGGGCGGCGCGGGCAACCCTGGAGGGTGTCTTCACCCGCGATAACTTCGCGCGGATGATCGCATTGGCAACGCGCTTCCGCGAAGGGGTCGAGGCGGCCATTGAACGCCATCGGCTCCCATGGACGGTTGCGCAGCTGGGGGCAAGGACGGAGTACCGGTTCCGTTCGCCGCAGGCGCGCAACGGCGCGGAGTCCGCTGCCGGAGCTGATGACGCACTGGACACCTACCTCCATCTCTTCATGATGAATCGCGGCGTTCTGATGACGCCCTTCCATAACATGGCGCTCATGTCTCCAGCTACGACGGAGGACCAGGTCGATTCCCACACGAAATTCTTTGACGAGGCGTGTGCAGCCATAGCCGCACGGTGACCGCGGCGCGGGTCCACCCATTGTGGTGACGGCCGCCCTCAAGTCGTCGGATATTCTTGACTTATGGAAGATTCAACGGCTGTAGCGGTGCCTTTCTATGATCCGCCCAGCTGGCCCGAGCTCCTGAACCGCCTGATCGACAAGCGCTCGCTGACCTACGACGAGGCATACGCCGCCATGGCGGACATGCTCGCAGGCGAGACGGCAAACGAAGTGACCGCAGCGTTCTTGACGGCGTTGCGCTGCAAAGGGGAGTCCCCTGAGGAAATGGCGGGCCTTGCCTCTGCCATGGCCGACTACGCCATACCGATCCTCTGGGAAGGCGACCTGATCGACACCTGCGGCACCGGTGGCGACCAGAAGCACAGCGTCAACATCTCCACCATGGCGGCCATTGTGGTCGCGGCCTCCGGCAAGAAGGTCTGCAAGCACGGAAATCGCGCATCGTCCTCGAAGTCGGGCTCGGCTGACGTGCTCGAGCATCTCGGCGTTCGCATCGATCTCGGCCCCGCCGGCGTGCGCGCATGTATTCAGCAGGCCAACATGGGGTTTGCCCTTGCCCCCCGTTTTCACCGCTCAATGGCGCACGTAATGCCGGTGCGCCGGGCTCTGGGCGTGCCGACCGCCTTCAACTTTTTGGGACCGCTTGTCAACCCTGCCCGTACCAACCGTCAGCTGGTTGGAGTTTTCGAGGCCAGGATGGCCAGGACCCTCGCTGATGTCCTCGCTCGGCTGGGAACCGAGCATGCGATCGTGGCCTACAGCGCCGACGGCTTCGACGAGCTCTCGACGACGTCTCCCAACTCGATCATCGAGCTTCGCCGTTCGGCGGATGGGGGCGCGGTCTTCGAGGAGTACTTCCTGGACGCCCGCGATTTCGGTTTGCAGCGTGCGGTGCCGAGCGATCTGGAAGGTGGCGACCCCGGGCAAAATGCGCGGGTGTTGCAAGAGGTCTTTGCGGGCAAGCCAGGACCGGTCCGTGACGTGGTCCTTCTAAACGCCGGCGCGGCGCTTTATCTCGCTGACGCCGCCAAGGACATCGCCGCAGGCGTCGAGCTGGCGAAAGGGCTGATCGACAGCGGCGGCGCGGCCGGTTCCCTGTCAGAGCTTGTCGAGGTGTCCAACAGCTTGGTCTGAGTGGCTCGGACGCTCGACACCGGGCCCGCCCGCTGGGCGCGGCAAGAAGGAGCGGTGCGCCGCGGCCATAGGCAGCGCAAGCGGAAGGCTGCACTCCGCTATGCGCAGAGCGCCGGATCGAGTCAGCTCCCGCCAAAGCACCCATCGCTCCTCGAAGGCGCTCAACTCGGGCATCCAACTCCCAGCCTGCGCCGGTAGCTCAGGTGCCTCGCCCAGCAACTCCGCCACCAGGACCGATGGCGTGGCCGGCCGGCCGGAAAGCAAGTCGACGGCTCCGTGCGCACGAGGTGCCAGCAGCAAGCGCCCTGCCGCGGCATTAAGCACCCCGCCTGCCTCTCCAGCGCGCGCCAGCGTGATTTCGTCCGTCTCCTGGAGGAGAAGGGCTGCTTGTTGCCTGGACACGGCCAGGAAGAGGTACTGGGCGCCCTCACGCAGCCTTTCCGCCTCCTCGAAGCGCGACGATCCCGCCAGGGCCGCCATTCGCGCCCAGATCCTCTCACTCCAGAGACGGGCAGGCACCTCCCATACCGAGGAAGCCGACGGCGGGTCCGGTTCCTCCTGTGCCGGCCAATCCGGGTGCAGTTCCGGCAGGAGGGCGCAGCGCAGGGCGTATTCGGCGCCCTGGGCACTGCGCCGGCTCCGAAACGGCCCGATTGCGATCTCGCCCGCCTTGGTCCGTGTCGAGGCCATGGCGATTCGCAGGGAAGGGGCGCCGCTCTTGCCGGGCGAGATCACGAGGGCCCGGTAACCTTTTTCGCTTTTGTTCAGCAGGCGGTTGTGGCGCGGCGCCAGGCGGCGTATCAAGCGCGCTTCGGCGACCACTGCCTCCGTCTCGCTGGCAAAGGTCATGTATCCAATGCGCGTGGCTCCGGTCAGCAACGGGTCGACCTTGGGTCGCGAATCGGAGGTGAAGTACGAGCGGAACCTGGCGTTTATGTCCACCGCTTTCCCGACGTAGCTGATGGCCCCGTCGGCCTCCTCCATCCAATAGATCCCGGGACGCCGAGGCAGATAGCTGCAGGCGCGCATCTTGGCGGCATGGGCTTTGCTCAACCGGCTCGGCATGCTCTGGAGCTCGGACAGACTACCGACTCCGAAGGCGGAGGCCCGCTCTATCAGGTGATGGAGCAGATCGACTGTGGCGAGCACATCGGCCATGGCGCGATGACTGGGTTGATGCGGGAGCTTCAGCTCCGCCGCAAGGCTCCCCAACTTGAAGTTGGAGACCTCTCCGAAAAGAAGCTTGCGCGCCAGGGTAAGCGTGTCGAGCGTCGGATTGTCCAGGGGCAGCATCTCCGACAGCGAGCCGAGGCCGTGGTTGATGAAAGAGAGGTCGAAGCGAACGTTGTGGCCGACCACCACTGCACCCTCGGCCATCGCGCTCAGCTCGAGGAGCACGGCCGACAGCGGAGGCGCACCTGCCAGCATCTGAGGGTAGATGCCGGTAAGAGCGGAGATGACCGGGGGGATGGGGCCGCCGATGGCCACCAGGCTGTCGAGGCGGGCCAAGACCTCGCCCCCTTGCACCAGCAGCGCCGCAATCTCGGTTATCTCCGAGCTGGCCGCCGAGGTACCAGTGGTCTCGATGTCGAGAACGAGGAAGCGGATCTTGTCCAGAGTGGCCAATTCGTCTTCGAGAAGCAGCTGTCGCGACACGGCCCCGGCCCTATGGAACGTTTGTTCGATAATCCTAACCGGGTGCCCAAGGCGGAGCCGGGCAATTGGGTGCAAGTGCCGCCTCGGCCATAAGATGACTGCAATGGAAACTCCGAGGTACAGGTGCGACAACTGCGGGAACAAGACTCGCTTCGACGTGGTGGGGACTGAGAGCTTCAGGGCGTTCTACCACTACAGTCTGGGTGGCGAGCTGACCATAGAGTCGCGTGAGGTGACCGAGTTCAAGGTCGAATCCGTCACCTGCCGCTGGTGCGGGTCGACAAAGTCGATCGTCGACGATGCCGAAGCCGGAGCTGAGGCCTAAGCACAGTCTCCGGGCGTATGGCCAGAGGAATAATGTCCCGACGCCTACAATTAACACTGTCCAGGTAGTGTTTTTTCCCGGCGGACCCCCCACTCGGGCGCCCAAGACCGTCGTGCAGGCGATTGTCTAGCGGGGCGAGGGTG
>JAJYPE010000100.1 GCA_021795585.1 Actinomycetes bacterium
CGACGCCCAGCAGAAAGAGGGGCAGGTCGTAACCGTTGCCGAGGAGTCCATCGCCGGAGTTCGGGTGGTCAAGGGCTTTGGCAGGGAACAGGCACAGGTCCGCAGCCTCGCCTCCGCTGCACTCGAGCTCTTCCAGGCCCGTGTCCGCCTGGTCAAGCTGCAGGCGGGCCTGAGCTCGACGCTCTCGGCCATACCGGGGATAGTGCAGGCCCTGGTCCTGCTTATCGGTGGGTACCTCGCACTCCACGGCCACTTGACCGTGGGGACCTTTCTGGTTTTCTTCTCCTACATCACCCAAATGCAGGCCCCGGTCCGCCAGCTCAGCACTCTTATCGCCTTTTCCCAGCAGGCACGGGCCGGAGCCGAGCGGATCTTCGAGCTGCTTGATGCCAATCCCCTCGTCACGGATCCGGCTGAGCCGTTGACCGACTTCCCTGCCGGGGACGTGGTCTTCTCGGGGGTCGACTTTGCCTACCAGCCCGGTAGCAAGGTGCTCGACGGACTTGACCTCGTCGTTATGGCAGGGCGCGTCACCGCGGTGGTCGGCAGGTCCGGCTCCGGCAAGTCGACCCTTGCGCTACTGCTTCCGCGCTTCTACGACGTGACCGGTGGGGCGGTGACCATCGGTGGAGTCGACATCCGGAGTCTGAGGCTCTCCGACCTGCGCAAGAGGATCGGGGTCGTTTTCGAGGAGAGCTTCCTGTTCTCGGACACCATCGCGGCCAACATCGCCTACGGCAAGCCGGGTGCCAGCCGAAGCGAGATCGAGCGCGCTGCGGAGATGGCGGGGGCCCGGGAATTCATCGAACGGCTGCCGGGCGGATACGAGACGACCGTGGGCGAGGCCGGGATAACCCTATCGGGCGGGCAACGCCAGCGCGTGGCGCTGGCCCGGGCTCTCATTTCCGACCCCGAGATCCTGATCCTGGACGACGCCACCTCGGCGGTGGACGCCGTGACCGAGTCGGCGATACATGAGTCCATCAAGCGGTTTGCCCGGGAGCGGACCGTGCTTCTGATCGCACACCGCCGCTCCACGTTGGAGCTTGCGGACACCGTGGTGGTGCTGGACCGCGGAAAGGTCGCCGACCAGGGGACCCAAGAGCAACTCGCCGGGTCCAGCGGGGCCTTCAGGGCCCTGATGGAGGGTGAGGGTGACGCACTGGCAGAGGAGAGCGACGGCCGCGCATCGGTGGCGCCTGCGGGCGCGCAAGGCCGGACGATGGCGGCCGCTCCGTTGTCCATGGTCCGCGGCGGAGGAGGCGGAGGCATGGGCGGCGCCATGGGGGCTGCTCTTTCCGCCACGCCCAAGCTGCTCGAGGCGCTGGCCCGCCTCCCGGAGGAGACACGCGTTCCCGAGGTCGACGAGGCAGCGGTTACGGCGCCGGCCAAGTCCTTCTCGTTCAGAAGGTTCCTGCGGCCGTTCCGCCGCGGATTGGTGCTTGGCTTGGCGCTGCTCGGCGCCGACACCATCCTTTCCCTGACCGGGCCGTCTTTGGTGCGCGCGGGCATCGACAGCGGAGTGGGGGCCAAAGCTCCTCTGGTGATAGTGCTCGTGTCGGCTGCGTACCTGCTGGTCGCGTTGGTGAACTGGCTGGTGGTGTGGGCGCAGGCCCGCGTGACCGGCATTACGGCCGAGCGAGCCCTCTACGCGCTTCGTCTGCGCATTTTCTCGCATCTCAGCCGGCTGGGCATGGACTACTACGAGAGCGAAATGAGCGGGCGCATCCTCACCCGCATGACCACTGATCCGGACGCGCTCTCCAACCTCCTGCAGAGCGGGATCACAAATGCCCTGGTCAACGTGCTCAGCTTTGTGGGTGTAGCCGGGGTGATGCTGGTGGCCAACGCGAAGCTGACGCTCGCGGCCCTGTGGGTGCTTGTCCCGCTGGCGGCGGCGACGGTCTGGTTCCAGAGGGGCTCCCAGCGCGCCTATCGTCTTGCGCGCGAGCGTGTGGCGGCGGTGAATGCGAACCTCGCTGAGGGGCTTTCGGGGGTGAGAGTCACTCAGGCCTTCAGACGCGAGAGTCGTAACACGCAGAAGTTTTCGGCCCTGAGCATGGGCTATCGTGACGCGAGGGTGCGGGCCCAGCGCCTGGTGGCCGTCTACTTTCCTTTCGTTCTCTTCCTCTCCGACGTGGCCTCCGCCTCGGTGCTGGGTGTGGGCGCCGGCCTGGTGGCGCGCCAGCAGATCGGGGTCGGAGCCGTGATCGCCTTCACGCTTTACATCGACCAGCTCTTCTCTCCAATCCAGCAGCTCTCCCAGACCTTTGACCAATGGCAGCAGGCGCAGGTCGCCATCGGCCAAGTGGGCAAGCTGATGCGCACCCCGGTGAGCACACCTGAGGACGAGGCTCCGCTCGACCCAGGACGGATCACCGGCAGGATCCGCTTCCAGGACGTCGCCTTCAGCTATTCCGCCGACGCGCCCCCTGCCTTGGGGGACTTCGACTTCGAGTTTCGGCCCGGCGAGTCCGTCGCCCTGGTGGGGGAGACCGGAGCGGGCAAGACCACGGTGGTGAAGCTGATGGCCCGCTTCTACGATCCCACGGCGGGCGCGGTCCTGGTCGACGGCGTGGATCTCCGCCGTCTCGACCTTGACGCCTATCGCCGCCAGGTCGCCTACGTTCCCCAGGAGCCCTTCCTCTTCTCGGCCAGCGTGGCCGAAAACATAGCCTTCGCGGTCGACGGGGCGACGGACGCCAAAATCGAGGGGGCCGCAAAAGCAGTCGGGGCGCACGACTTCATCGCCAGGCTGCCCGGCGGATATCAATATCAGGTGAGCGAGCGCGGCCGGGCGCTCTCGGCGGGTCAGCGCCAGCTCATAGCATTGGCCCGCGCGTACCTGGTGGCTCCCGCCCTGCTGCTCCTGGACGAGGCGACCGCGAACCTGGATCTGGCCACCGAGCGGAAGGTGGCCGAGGCGATGCGCGTGGTGGTTGGGGGGCGCACATCGGTCATGGTGGCCCATCGCCTCCCCAGCGCAGCCATGGCGGATCGCATCGTGGTCATGCGCCACGGCCGTATTGCCGAAGTGGGCTCCCACGGCGAGCTGATCGAGGCGGGAGGACTTTATGCCGCGATGTGGGAAAGCTTCGGTACCGCCACCACATCTGTTGCCTAGGCGGCCGGAGTGAATTGCCTCGTTGTCCGGTGTTTACTACCTTTTGGTGGGTGGCCGATTTGGCCGCAAGGTGACGCCCTGCCCTCAGGGCGACGAGGCTAGGAGCCAAGATGGCTACTGAGGAGCAATCGGAGTCGATGACCGTCGAGGTCAACCTCGAGCTGTTGGAGGGGTACCGTTTCGCGGTGAGTTTCGACCCGGGCGCGGAGCCGGAACTCTTCATGGACGAGCCCGTCCCCCTGGGCGACGGCAACGGTCCGAACGCCTCGCGCGTGCTTGCTTCCGCGGTGGCAAACTGCCTGTCGGCGAGCCTGCTCTTCTGCTTGCGCAAATCGAGGGTTGAGGTCAAAAGCCTGAAGACGACCGCGACCGCAACTTTGGTGAGGAACGAGAAAGGTCGTATGCGCGTCGGCGGCATCAAGGTCCACATAGATCCGGAGCTGGAGGGAGACATCTCCCGCCTCAGCCGCTGCATGACGCTTTTCGAAGACTTCTGCGTCGTGACCGAGAGCGTGCGCAATGGGTTGCCCATTGAGGTGGAGGTCAAGCAGAGCGCTTCCTGACACTTTTGTCCGACCGGTGCGGCTGATATTCCAGGTGTAAGTCGGCGAGTTTCCAGGTAGGTAGGACACATTAGTGCCCTATATAATTTCGTCTGTGCGTTTGTTTTCGGGTATCACAGGCAGGTTCGCGGCGCGGTTGACTGCACTTTCCGGTGTTGAGTACGACAGTGTTGCCCTTTTGGAATTTCTCGCAATGATTGTGGTAGGAGTGGTGCAGCTCTGGTACATGATCAAGCTTACAATGGTGGTTCAATCGGTCAATTCATTGACCCTTGATTATGCGCTTTTCGAGCACACGAGATATCAGATTTCCCACGGTGTGTTGAATCCGTTGGTAACGGTATTGCTAGCCTATGGGACGCCTTTTATCAAGAGCCACTTTGAGCTTATTATGTGGCCGATCGGGTGGTTTAGCGCGCTACTGCCTCTTCCTGGTTGGTTTATTCTACGCATATTGCTGCAGGTTTTGCCGGTCACAGGAGCCTACGTGATCACGATCGCCTGGGCAAGGCGGCTCCTGGCGGAACAGTTGGAATGGCCATGGGTGCGCGAGGCGATAGTCGGAGTAGTCGCATCGGCAATTGTTTTTAATCCCTGGATCTACCTGACACTTGCTTTCGATTTCCACTTCCAGGCCTTGCAGGGATTCCTAATCCTGGCCGCAGCTTACGCCCTGTATCGTAAGCGGTATACCTGGGCTTGGGTATGCGTTGTTGTCCTAGCTATAAGTGGCGATACCGGTGTCACCATGATCGTCGGCCTTGTCATATTTGGGTTTGTAATTAGGGCCTCACGGAGACACCTGGTCTCCATGCTCGGCCTTTCGCTTGCTGTTTTCTTGACTATTTCAGCTTTAGACGCCTCTCAGAGCTCCAATCTGGCCGGTATATACATGTACCTTGTTCCTGCTGGCTCTCAGCGCGTCGGCGTCCTGCAGCTGCTTGGAGATGCGATTGCCCGGCCAGGGGTCCTCCTCAACTATGTCTGGACGCAGCGCCACGATATATTGGCTAATGTTCAGATCTACGGGGCCTGGGCGCTGGTATCGCCCGCGGTCGCCTTCTTGGCGGTGCCTTTCGTGGAGAACGCGCTCGCTGTTCCACTTTTTTCGCGTCCGGGTTTCCAGTGGGCGCCGTTCTATCTTTCCGCGGCCATTGGTTCCGCGATGCTGGTTGCATATGTTCTGCGACGAGCGCGCCGTACAGTCCTGAAGTGGATGCTTGTTCTTCTTATCACGGTGAGTGACCTGGGCTACTCCGTGCACGTCTGGCTGGGTTACCATGCGTACTGGCATGAAGTCTTCGTCGCTCCGATGAATGCTGCCACGGGACGGACCGTCGGGAAGCTTTCCAGGCGCATAGGGCCATCGGTTACGGTGATCGCCGATAACGCGGTGATCGGAGCGTTTGCAGACCGCCCAATCGGACCGCAGATGATCGCGCCGGTGGTACACGCTGCCTCAAAGGATTTGCTTTTGGTGGCGACGCCAAACCAGGGCGTCGAGGTGGTTCCGGCGATCCAGCAGGCGAGTTACTTCTGGCAGGCCACGCGGCTCCCTGGAGCCCGCGTCTTTATTGCCCAGGACGGAGTGTACGCAGTGAGGTGGCGTGCCGAACCGTCCCAGACGAGCGTTGCGTTCCAGGCCCCCGTTTCGGCGCCCGATGCACTCCTTGGGACCGGCATAGGCATAGCCCATGTCGCCGGCCCATTGAGCCAGTGGTGGTTGAGCTCCAATAGCACGTCCGGTGTCATCCTTTCCACCGGGCAAACCGATCTTGCGCCAGGGGATGTGGAGGTATACCTGAACTATCGCTCGGACCGGCCGTTGGTGCTAGCACTGGTATCTCCGGGCGGTGAGGTGGGCGGGACCACGCTGCCCGCAAGTCACCAGTGGCGCACTTTCCACTACGTCGACAACTCTGCGGCTGTTCGAGGGGGTGGCTCCTTCGGGTTGCAAGTCTCCGAACCGGCCGGAGCTACGGTGGCGCTGCGGGGCACACTCACCTTCACATCTGTGCCCGGCGGACAACAGAGCTGAGAGCCGTCGCCGGACGGGCAGGGCTGCAGCCGGCTCCAGGGGGTTCGTCTGCGTAACCGGTGTCCTCAGGCTCAAGGACTGCGGAGCAAAGTTTCTTGTCAGGGACTTGCATCCCACGCTTGCTTGGTGACCGTTTTGGTTCCCGTGCGGGACCTATTGCCCTAACACCCTCCAGCCCGTCTCCGTAGGTTCTTCATCGACGTGAGAAGTGACCCAGAGGCGAAAAATGGCACGAGTAACCCGAATTATTGCCGCGTTGGGAGTACTGAGCGTGGGCGCAGCTGCCTGCGGATCAGCGGCCCCATCCTCGTTGGGTGGCACCCCATCGACCGTGCCCGGGACGACCGGGAGCACTCTCAATCCCTCGCCTGCCTCGACCATGGTGTCCAGCCCGGTGCTTGCCGAAGCGATCGGCAAGCTTTACAGCGCCGAGGCCGGCGCCAAGGCCACCTACAACAACATCGTGCTCGCCTACGGCGAGGTCGGTCCCTTTGCGACCATCGCCAACGCCGAGCAGAAACACATGGCCACCCTTGCCCAGGTGGCCACGAACCACGGAATCACGCTTCCCGGTGAGACCTTCACCGGCAGCGCAGCACCGTCCGGATACACAACGGCCTGTCAACTCGGGTCCACCACCGAGCAGACCATCATCGCGCTTTATAACCAGTACATCCCTCAAGTCACCAGCTACAAGGACGCCACGACAGCTTTCCAGAGCCTGCTCGAAGCGTCTCAGAATCATCTGACAGCGTTTCAGCGCTGTTAGTGGCAGGTGAAAGGGGGGTGCCGTGCGCGCTCCCAGGAGATGCAGGAGCCCTTCGGGCTTTCCGCGGCCGCCCTGATCGGCCGTGTGACGACTCCTTCCCCATAGCGCCCGCAGCGGCCCGGGGAGGATGTGCTTAATTCTCGCCCTTTGAAAGTGGTGACTGCAATGTCAAGCTCGAAGCGAATGCTATCGTCAGTCGCGGCGGCGGGTTTCCTCGTGAGTGGGCTGGTCGCTTACTCCGGGGTGGCGCCGGTCGCGGCGGCGGACGAGGTGCTCATCGCAAATGCGAGCCTGGTAACCGGCACGAGTTCCCGTGAGGCTCAGGCTATCTCGGAGGACGGCCGTTACCTGGTGATGATCGGACGGTCCAATACCGATCAAGGCGTGTACCTCGTCGACCATATGAAGAACACCGGCACGAAGATATCTTCGCTGGCGGACCAGAATCCGGCGATCAGCCCTGACGGCCGATACGTCGCCTATGCGGTGTACGGGAACG
>JAJYPE010000006.1 GCA_021795585.1 Actinomycetes bacterium
AGGGTGATGCCGCCGGTGGAGCCAAAGAAGCGCGCATCGCCGAAGGAGAAGATGCCACCGTCGGAGGCCACCAGCCAGTACCCCTTGCCATCCGGGGTGGCGGCCATTCCCACCACCGGCTTGTTGAGGGTGATGCCGCCGGTGGAGCCGTAGAAATGGGCATCGCCGAAGGAGAAGATGCCACCGTCGGAGGCCACCAGCCAGTACCCCTTGCCATCCGGGGTGGCGGCCATTCCCACCACCGGCTTGTTGAGGGTCATGGCGCCGGTGGAGCCGTAAAAGTGGGCATCGCCGAAGGAGAAGATGCCACCGTCGGAGGCCACCAGCCAGTAGCCGAGACCGGTGGGTGTGCTGGCGGAGCCCACGATTGGCTTGTTCAATGCAATCTGGCTCGTATCGCCGAAGAAGCGCGCCGCACCGTGGCTGTAGATGGTTCCGTTAGCGGTCACGATGCGATAGCCGAGGTAGTTTGCGCTCGAGACGGGTGTGGACTTCGGCATCGCTCGCCTCGCCGGTGATGGCGTTGCCGCGAAGCCCGCCACCAGGAGGATCGAAAAAGCGACAATAAGGTGCCTAAAGGTTCGCTTCATGCCTGTTTCGTGCCTCTTCGGTGATCCGATTGATGGATTCCCGGCGATCTCGCCGGGCTTCGCCGCGCTAAGTAAGTTCGCGCAACGCACTCTTGAGTTATCGGTTTAGTGGCCCCGATGCTGTAATGCAAGAACCAAATTGGCAGGCATGCAGCCATGCTCGAGGAGATCCCGCTTGGCGCGTCATCGCAGGCGGTGGATTTGCCCGAAGCCGGCGAGGAGGTTCAAAAATTTATCATCGACAGGACACCTGGCACCCACCGGCCGTTGGCGTCGGGAAGAATCGGCCCGGTGCCCGGGTCGACCTCAGTCAGCCTCCCGCTGCTCAACTCTGGATCAGCATCTCCGCAACGCGGTAAGCAAGATCCAACGACTGGCGCGCGTTGAGGCGCGGGTCGCAGACCGTGTTGTAGGCGGTGTCGAGATCCTCGACGCTCACCTGGCGCGAGCCGCCGAGGCATTCCGTGACGTCCTCGCCGGTCAGCTCGACGTGTATTCCTCCTGGCCAGGTTCCCAACTTCCTGTGCACGCGGAAGAAGCCGGCCACCTCCGCGATTACCGCTTCGAGATTTCGGGTCTTGAATCCGTTTTCGGAGACGAACGTGTTCCCATGCATCGGATCGCAGGACCAAACCACCGGGTGCCCTGCGTCGGTGACCGCCTTAACGAGGGGCGGAAGCTTCGATGCGACCTGCTCGGCGCCCATCCTGGAGATCAGCGTCAGCTTGCCCGGGATGCGATGCGGATTCAGTATCTCGCAGATCTCCAAGATCTCCGACGGCGTGGTGGTAGGGCCAACCTTGCACCCGACAGGATTGGCGATCCCGCGGCCGAACTCGAGGTGCGCATGGCCGATTGCCCGCGTCCTCTCACCGATCCAAATGGAGTGTGCGCTCAGGTCGTAATACTGGCCCGACGCGCGATCGTAGCGCGTCAGGGAGGAGTCGTAACCCAGGAGAAGTGCCTCGTGCGATGTCCAGAAGTTGACTTCACGCAGGTGCTGCTCCTGATTGAGGTCGATGCCGCATGCGGCCATGAACTTGAGGGCACGCTCGATTTCGAAGGCCACGGCCTCGTAGCGCTGGCCTTCCTCCGAGGTGGCGACGAACTCCTGGTTCCAGGTGTGAACCTGAGATAGGTGGCTGAAGCCGCCTTTGGTCAGCGCGCGTAGAAGATTCAGGGTCGCCGCCGACTGATAGTAGGCCTGGATGAGCCGGTGGGGATCCGGGCGGCGCGCATCGAGCGTGGGGGCGTCATCGTGGACGATGTGTCCTCGGAAAGCCGGAAGGTCCTGCCCCATCACGTTCTCAGTGGCCGACGACCGCGGCTTCGCGAATTGGCCCGCGATTCGTCCCAGCTTTATGACCGGCACGCCTGAGGAATAGGTTAGGACCACCGCCATCTGCAAGATGACCTTGAGTTTGTTGCGCACCGTGTCCACGGAGTAGTCATGGAATGACTCGGCGCAGTCTCCGGCCTGCAGGACGAAGGCCTTTCCCTTGGCGGCGACGGCGAGCTGCTGGGAGAGGTCGCGGATTTCGGCAGGGTAGACCAGCGGAGGCAGTGCCACGAGTTCTTTTTCGGCCAGCTCAACCTGGCCTTGGTCCTCCCACTCCGGCTGCTGGAGGATGGGAAGCTCCCGCCACGAATCCGGTGTCCACACGTCAAGTCTCCATCTTCGCCGGCCGGCGGGTTCCCCCTCACCACTGCAGCTGGGCGCGACCGGAGCTGGACCTTAAGAGTCCAGCATCTCTGTTACTTATAGGATAAGGCGGAAACCTTCGGAAGGGTGAATGCCGGTGCGTCAATTCAGGTTCGCCGTACAGCTGTCGGCGCTCACGCAGAGCCCAAAGCAGTTGGCCGATCTCGCGCGTCGAGCAGAGGACCTTGGCTATTCCGCTGTCTTCGTCCCCGACCACCTGTCGGCCGACCAATGGTCACCGATCACCGCGCTTGCAGTGATGGCCGGGGCCACTGAGAGGATCGCTCTCGGCGGGCTCGTATTCTGCAACGACTACCGCCACCCGCTTCTGCTCGCGCAGGAGTTGGCGACACTGCACGAACTCAGCGGCGGCCGCGTGGAGTTCGGGCTGGGCGCGGGCTGGATGACCTCGGACTATCAGGCGAGTGGGATGCCCATGGATGCGGCTGGGGTTCGCATAGAGCGACTCGATGAGGCGCTCGAAATACTCGGCGTGCTCTTTGCCGAGCGGAGCTGCTCCTTCCAAGGGAAGCATTACCGCGTCGCCGATGCCCGCCTACAGCCGACCAGCCAGACGCATCCACCCCGGCTGATCGTCGGCGGTGGCGGACGCAAGATGCTCGAACTTGCGGCGAGGCGTGCGGACGTGGTGGGCGTGAATGTCAACTTGGCAACCGGCGCCGTTGGCCCGGAACTCGTGGCCGAGGTCGGTCCGGATGCCTTCGATCGCCGTATTGGCTGGGTCCAAGAGGCAGCCGCTGAGCGCTTTGACGATGTTGAACTGCAGTGCCTGACCTTTGTGGCCCGGGTCTCTTCCGACGCGCGCGAGTGGGTGGCCGGAATGGCTCCTGCCTTCGGCCTTTCGGCCGAGGATGCGCTTCAAGTCCCGATCGTCCTGGCGGGGGCGGCCCCGGAGGTGGCGGAGACGATCGAGGCGCGGCGCGAGCGGTTTGGTTTTTCCTACTGGGTGGTCCACCAGGCCGAGCTCGAGGAGTTCGCGCCGGTCGTCTCGAGGCTGGCAGGACGTTGAGCGCCCGGGATGTCGTATCGGCCCCCAAGCGGATTGGAATATTCGGGGGAACCTTCGACCCTGTGCACGTCGGCCACTTGGTCGCCGTGGTCAATGCCATGCACGGAGCCTCCTTGGACCAAGTGCTGATGGTGGTGGCGAATGTTCCCTGGCAGAAGGAGCGCACGCGCGCGATCTCGCCGGCTTGGGTGCGGTTCGCCTTGCTCAAAGCGTCGATCGACGGCGTTCAAGGGCTCGAGGCTTCGGATATAGAGATCCGCAGGGGAGGCAAGAGCTACACCATCGACACCGTGCGCGAGACGAGCGAGCGCTATCCCGAGGCAGAGATCTTTCTGATCGTGGGAGGAGATGCGGCACGGGGCCTCGCCTCGTGGGAGCGCTCCGAGCGCCTCTCGGAGATGGTGACCTTGATTGTGGTGAACCGGCCGGGGACCAGCGTGGAATCGGAGGAGCTTGCCGGGTGGAGGACGCTCTTTGTAGAGGTGCCGGCGATCGACATCTCCTCGACCGACATCAGGGCCCGAGTGCGGGAAAACCGTCCGCTCGACTTTCTGTTGACAAGAGAGAGCATCGACTTCATCCACAGATCCGGCCTCTACTTGGACGGCACCCAGATCACCAAGCCGGAGTGATAATGCGGCAGCGGCCCCTGGTAGAGTTGGATCAGGCTCTACGACTTGCGGAGGTTGTTTGAAAAGCGAAATCCCTACCGGCACCCCGGCGACCGAAACCCTTGTCAGGGTAGCGGTGGATGCAATTCTCGACAAGAAGGGCGAGGAAGTGGCGGTGCTGGACCTGACGGAGGTCACTCCACTCACCGATTTCTTCATCATCTGCGCCGGGAACAACTCCAGGCAGGTCAAGACGATAGCCGAGGAGGTGGAAGCCAAGGTCAACGCGGCTTTCGGCGTGTCACCTCGCTCTGTCGAGGGCCTGGGAGATTTGAGCTGGGTACTTATCGACTACGTCGACTTCGTGGTCCACATTTTCCTGCCCGAGACCCGCAGTTACTACTCGCTCGAGCGCCTGTGGGGCGACGCCGTGAGGCTGGAGCTTCCAGCGCCGGTCTGACAGGCAGGCCGTGCGTCACGCAAAGGTTGGTCCCGAGGCCTTCTTTCGCTTGAGCTCGAAGAAGCACCCCAGCTTGGCAAGGCCGGCGAAATGATCGAACAGCTCGACAGCTTCCTCGTCGCTCGGGATCCGGCAAAGGATCGGGCCGAAAAAGCCCTGCACCGATCCTGCTGACTCGATGGCAACGATCGGAACGCCGACGTCTTCGCCCGCCAACTCCAACGCGCGCTCCATCGACTTCTCGATAGCGACGTCCCAGCTTTCGTCCGCAGCGGCGTCGGCGAAATCGGCGACTCCCAGGTCCTTGAGCACAGGCAGATAGTCGAACGAGTGACCGAGACCTTGTTGATGGTACGCGTCGCCCACCCTCGCGTAGAGTTCGGCGGTCACATGGTTCGCCCGGTCGGGATCCAGCGAGTCGCTGACCGCGGCGACGATCCTCAGAACCCCGAGGCCGTACGCCACGCCGTCGCGATACGTCTCGGGTATGCCGAGCGGCCGGTTCTTGATTAGGAGAGAAAACGGCTGATACCGTACGTCAAGCCCCTTGGCCGCGCTAACTTTTCGGATCCAGCGCGAGGCCAGATAGGTCCATGGACATGCGGGGTCGAAGTAGAAATCGACCTTTTCGGTCGTAACGGCTGTCATCGTGGCTCCCTCTATTTTCTCCCCAGAGCCTATCCCAAGCTGCCTTGAGAACGAAAACACCCGGGCCGCTGGCCCGGGTGCTTTCGGGGTTGGGGGAAATTTTCGACAGGACCGAACCGACTGAAGGGGTGTACAGCCGGCTCGCGCCCTGTCGTTGGGTGGGGGCTTTTTGGCCCACCCGCCTATTTTTTCGGCGGGTGGTAACCGAGTACTCCGAGGGCCTCCTCGTATTCCTCACGGGTTATGTCGCCCTGTGCGTAGCGCCGATCCAGGATCGACTTCGCCTCAGGTGCCGACGGTGCCGCCGCGCGCGACCCGTGATCCCGGGATAGCCCAAAGATCAGGTAGACGAGAATCCCAACGATGATCAAGAAGAAGAGCAACCCGAAGATCATGCCGAACGGGAAGACTTCATATCCTCTGCCGTACCACATCTCCGCTCCTTTCGGCGGCGCCGGCCGAATCTCCAGCCGACCCGCTCCCTTTACCGCTTGCTTTCTTGTCACCACTCTGCTCGCCGAAGTTGTGAATCGCTTGTGAGGCGCCTAAGGCGTTGCTAGTAGCGCGGGCACAGCTTGTGACGGACGCCTCATCACCAACTTGCCGCCCTTACCTTGAGCGCCGTAACACAGATGTAATAGTCGCGACTCAGTTCGGAAACATGTCCCCCGTACCGTGATGAAATCCGCCGCAGGCGACGCTGGTGGCGGAGTAGGGAACAGGGAGGAAAATGCACTACAACTCCGGTGACACAGCGTGGGTGCTGGCCAGTACGGCGCTTGTGCTCTTCATGACACCCGGGCTTGCGTTCTTCTACGGCGGAATGGTCCGCTCCAAGAACGTGCTCGGGATGCTCATGCAGAACTTCGTTGCGATCGGCATCGTCAGTATCGTGTGGGTATTCATCAGCTATTCGCTGGCGTTCGGTCCTGACTGGGGTGGATTTGGGCTGATCGGTACGCTTCACTTCTTCGCCTTGGCACATCCGAACCAAACGATTCCCGGCTATTCGGGGTTGACGATTCCGCCGCTGGTGTTCGTGGGGTTCCAGATGATGTTTGCCATCATCACCCCCGCACTTATCACCGGCGCCACCGCCGACAGATTGCGCCTCGCGCCCTTCGTGGTCTTCGTGGTGATCTGGTCGGTCATCGTCTACGCGCCGATCGCGCACTGGGTTTTCGATCCCAATGGGTGGCTGTTCAAGCTAGGCGCCGAGGACTTCGCAGGTGGGACGGTTGTCCACATGAACGCCGGAGCAGCCGGACTGGCGATCGCGATGGTGGTCGGCAAGCGCCGCGGCTGGCCGAAGGAGCCCATGCCGCCTCACAACGTTCCATTCGTTCTACTGGGTGCCGGCATCCTATGGTTCGGGTGGTTCGGCTTCAACGCGGGATCGGCGCTCGGAGCCAACGTTCTGTCGGCCCACGCCTTCCTTAACACCAACACGGCCACTGCCGCTGCGCTGCTTGGCTGGATCCTGGTAGAGAAGATCAGGGGTGGCAAGTCGACGACGCTCGGCGCCGCATCCGGCGCGGTTGCCGGTCTAGTCGCCATCACCCCGGCCTGCGGTTATGTGGACATCTGGGGTGCCACCATCATCGGCCTGGCTGCCGGCGTCATCTGCGCCCTTGCGGTCTCGCTGAAGTACAAGGTCGGCCTGGATGACGCGCTCGACGTTGGCGGCGTTCACTTGGTCGGCGGAATTGTGGGCGCCCTCCTCATCGGCGTTTTCGGGACCGCCGCGGTCTCGGGGGCAAACGGGCTCTTCTACGGAGGCGGGCTCAGCCTTCTCGGGCATCAGGCGATTGCGGTCGTGGCCGCAGGCTCTTACTCCTTCATCATCTCCTGGATACTGGCCAAGATCATCCACAAGACCATGGGCTTCAGGGTCAGCCCCGATGACGAACTGGAGGGGATGGACACCGCGCTCCACGCCGAGACCGCCTACGAGCTGGGTGGGGGATTCCTGCGCAGCCTGGCCTCCTCGGGCTCGGCTGAGGCCAAGATTGGCCCACCCCAGGACCAGCCCCTGACGGACCTCTTCAGAAAGCCAGGTGAGAGAAGATGAAGCTGATTGTCGCCATCATCAAGCCCTTCAAGCTGGAGGACGTGCGCAACGCGCTCACCAAGGCCGGCGTGGTGGGGATGACCGTCTCCGAAGTGCAGGGCTACGGCCGCCAGAGTGGGCACACCGAGGTTTACCGTGGCGCCGAATACCAGACCAGTTTCGTCCCGAAGCTGAAGATCGAGCTGGTCGTCCACGACGAGATCTCCGCCGAGGTGGTTGAAGCGATCGTCGAGGCGGCCCGGACCGAGAAGATCGGTGACGGCAAGGTCTGGGTGCTCGGCGTAGAAGACCTGGTGCGGGTTCGCACCGGGGAGCGTGGAGCAGACGCCGTTTAGGTTCCCCCGGAAAAAGGCTGTCGGGTGACGGAGTTCGCTTCGGTCACCCGACAGTTTTAACAGTCGTGTAACACGGATTTAGCGTATCGGAAACAATCCTCCCTTTAGCTTGCAGCCCGGGCGTACTGTCGCGCACCATGCTTCGCCACGCCAGGGAGGGACCATGCACTATAACGCCGGAGACACCGCATGGGTGTTGGTTAGCGCGGCTCTGGTCCTTTTCATGACCCCCGGCCTGGCTTTTTTCTACGGCGGTATGGTGCGCTCCAAGAACGTGCTCGGGATGCTCATGCAGAACTTCGCGACCATGGCGGTGGTGAGCCTTATCTGGGTGTTCGGCGCCTACTCGCTGGCATTCGGTCCCGATTGGGGTGGATTTGGGCTGGTCGGCACCTTGCACTTCTTCGGCCTCGCCCATTCCAGCCAGCCCGTGCCCGGCTATACGGGTGCCATCTCCCAGCACATTCCGCCTCTCGCCTTCGTCGTCTTCCAGATGACCTTTGCGATCATCACCCCGGCCCTGATCACCGGATCGATCGCCGACCGCGTTAGGTTCGGCCCCTTCCTCCTCTTTGTGGCACTTTGGTCGGTGCTCGTTTACGCGCCGATAGCCCACTGGGCGTTCGATCCGCACGGATGGCTCTACCGGATGGGGGTGGAGGACTTCGCGGGCGGGACCGTGGTCGAGATCAATGCCGGAGCGGCAGGTCTGGCGATCGCCACCGTAGTCGGCCGGCGACGAGGATGGCCGCGGTCGCCCATGCCGCCGCACAACGTGCCGCTCACACTGATGGGGGCCGGAATCCTTTGGTTCGGGTGGTTCGGCTTCAACGCGGGATCGGCGCTCGGAGCGAACAACCTCGCGGCGCATGCCTTCATCAATACCAACACCGCCGGTGCGGCAGGCCTGCTGGGCTGGATCGCTGTCGAGAAGTTGCGGGGCGGCAAGTCGACCACGTTGGGTGCCGTTTCTGGTGCCGTGGCCGGCCTGGTCGCCATCACCCCGTCCTGCGGCTTTGTCGACGCGGTCGGGGCGGGAGTGATCGGTGTAGCGGCCGGCGTCGTCTGCTCCTTGGCCGTATCGGCAAAGTTCCGTCTCGGCGTCGACGACTCGCTGGACGTGGGGGGAGTCCACTTGATCGGCGGAGTAGTGGGAACCCTGCTTATCGGTCTGTTGGGGACCATGGCCACCAACGGTTCCAACGGCTTCTTCTACGGAGGCGGTCTCGGGTTGCTTGGCCGTCAGGGCCTGGCGGTCCTGGCTTCTGGCGCCTTCTCCTTTGCCATGACCTGGGTCATCGCCAAGGCGATCGACAAGTCGGTCGGCCTGCGCATGGCGCCGGAGGACGAGTTCGAGGGCATGGACACCGCGCTTCATGCCGAGTCGGCCTACGACTTTGGCGGATCATTCCTCCGCTCGCTCGGAGGCGGTTCGATGAGCAATGCGCAGTAGTGTCGGCGCGGGCATCATGCATCATTCGTGTGGGAGCGGGAGAACAAGATGAAACTGATTGTCGCCATTATCAAGCCCTTCAAGCTGGAGGACGTGCGCAACGCGCTCATCAGGGCGGGAGTTGTCGGGATGACCGTCTCGGAGGTGCAGGGCTACGGCCGCCAAAGCGGGCACACCGAGGTTTACCGCGGCGCGGAGTACCAGACCAATTTTGTGCCGAAGCTGAAGATCGAAATGGTCGTCCCTGACGAGGTCTCGGCCGAGGTGGTGGAGGCGATCGTCGAGGCCGCGAATACCGGGAAAATCGGCGACGGCAAGGTCTGGATCCTGTCCGTGGAGGACTTGGTTCGTGTCCGGACTGGGGAACGGGGAGCCGAGGCTCTCTAGCGCCTCGGAGGACAAGACGGAGGTGTGCGCGTGCTGAAAGAACGCGATAGTAGGGTCGAACGTTTCGTCTCGGCTCGCGAGCGCGTTCTCGAGCGCGACTGGTCATCGGTTGAGCCGATGGGCGAGATGGCTGCGGTGTGCGACTCCTTCTTGGGTGAACTTGCGGCCGGCGAGGGACGCATCGCACTGGTTGCCGTGGGTGGCTACGGTCGCCAGGAAATGGGGCCGCGCTCGGACATGGATGTCGTCCTGCTTCACGAACCGCGGGTAAACGTGGAGCGTTTGACGGAGACGATTTGGTATCCCGTTTGGGATTCGCGAGTGGCGCTGGACTATTCGGTGCGCACCGTCGCCCAGGCGATGCGCACCGCGGCCGCTGATCCCCGGGTGCTCATCGGCATGCTCGACGCGCGCCTGGTGGTCGGGTCCGAGGCGCTTTTCGTATCGCTGGAACGTCAGGTGGCCGAACGCTTCCAAAGCCAGCTTGAGCATTATCGGGGTGTGTTCCGCGCCCAGGCCGAGGAGCGGCGCCAGGAGTCCGGCGAGCTGGCATTCCTGCTAGAGCCTGACCTGAAGGAGGCTCATGGCGGTTTGCGGGACATAGTGAACCTCGCTCACCTCCTTAGGGTCGATCCCGGCCAAATGGGGGGCCCGGACGCCCTCTCCGCCCACCGTGATTTCCTTCTGCGCGTCCGCAACCTCCTGCAAGCGCGAGCTCGCAGGGCGCAAAACCGCCTGCTTCTGCAGGACCAGGATTACGCTGCCGAGGCGGCCGGCTTCCAGGATGCGGACGACTTGATGGCGCGCCTGGCCGAGACTGGCCGCTTCGTCTCGAGAGCGCTCGAGGAAAATCTCGCGCCTGCGCCTCGCAACCGGGCGCACCGGCGGGTTGCTCAGCGCTGGGACGAAGCTCCTGGGTCCCTGTACCTGGAGGGCGGGGAACTCCGCCTGGACCCGGCCGCTTTCGAGTTCCTCGACGCCCAGGCCGTTGTGACGTTGGCCGCCTTCTCACTCTCTATCGGGGCCAGGCTTTCATCCGAGACTCTGCATGACCTTGCCGAGAAGTTGCCCAACTTGGAGGGGTACTGGTCGCGGCGGACCTTCTCTTCCATGATCTCCCTCCTCTCCCATGGCCGCAGCTCCATCGAGATGATGGAGCGCCTCGACCACTACGGACTCCTTGACAAGGTCATTCCGGAATGGCAGTTGGTGCGCTATCGTCCGCAGCGAAACGCGTACCACACCTATACCGTCGACCGCCACCTGATTGAAGCCGCAGTGGGGGCGGGAGCGATGAGGCGGGAGGTGAAGCGGCCGGACCTTCTGATTCTGGGTGCCCTGCTCCACGACATCGGCAAGGGGTCCGAGGGCGACCACTCGGAATCCGGCGCCGAGCTGGCGCGGACCATAGCGGCCCGGATGGGCCTGGATCAATTCGACGTCGAGGTTATAGTGCGCGTGGTCCGGCATCATCTGCTTCTTCCCGACACCGCGACAAGGCGGGACATCTCCGATTCCAAGACGATCCAGATGGTCGCCGAGCGCGTCCAGGACGTCACCACTCTCGAACTGCTGAAGGTGCTCGCCGAGGCCGATGGTCGCGCAACGGGCCCGGCGGCCTGGTCCAACTGGAAAGAGGACCTGATTGAGCGGCTCTTCCAGGCGACCTTGGCCTATCTGAACGGGGAAAGGGTGCCAAGGACGCCTGCGTTCCCGGGTGAGTTCGAGCGGTCTCTTGTCCAGGCCTTCGATGGCAGGGTCCGCGTGGAGACGAACGACGACCTCGTATGGGTTGTGGCACCGGACCGCCTCGGCCTGCTTGCCCGAGTTGCCGGGACCCTCTCCCTCCTCGGCCTGAACGTCATCGAGGCCGACGTCTTTTCCGAGGCCGGAGTTGCCATCGAGCGCCTGCGCGTGCGAGCGCCCGTAGGCCGCGAGATTCGATGGCAGCGCTTCCAACCCGAACTGGAAAAGAGCCTCGGCGATGGCCAGGAACTTGAAAGGCGGCTTGCGGATCGCGCCGCCTCGAGCGCCAGGAGGCGGAAGGTGGCCCCGTCGGCTGCCATTACTCCAAGGGTGACGATACATGACGACGCCTCGGAGCGTGCGACCGTAATCGAGGTTTGTGCGCCGGACTCGGTCGGCCTTCTCCACAGGCTGACAAGTGTCTTCGCGCGCCACGGTCTGGACATAGTGCACGCCAAGGTCCTCACCCTTGGAGACGACGTGGTGGATACCTTCTATGCCACTGGAGCCAACGGCCGCCTCGTCTCGGAGCCCCACGCGCTGATGGGAGTCAAGGCGGACCTGGAACGCGCTCTCGCACCGATGTCCATGGGCGGTGTCTAGTGGTGCCGGCGGGCGGATAGCTAGTCTTTTATCCGTCCGGAGGGGCCGAACCGGAGGTGGTCATGGGCTCTCCTCGCCTTGTCCTTGAAGTCGGCGACATCGTGCGCCAGCGTACTGACGTGATTGTCAACGCCGCCAATAGCTCACTGATGGGGGGCGGGGGCGTGGATGGCGCCATCCACAGGCATGGTGGCCCTACGATACTTGCCGAATGCATGGTGATCCGGCGCACGACCCACCCGGATGGCCTTCCCGCCGGAGAGGCGGTGGCAACTTCGGGAGGGAATCTTTCCTGCCGGTGGGTGATACATACGGTTGGCCCCGTCTATCGCGACCCCACCCAGCTCGACCTCCTTGCCTCCTGCTATCGGAGCTCGGTGGTTCTGGCGGGCGAGCTGGGCGCGGAGTCGATCTCGTTCCCACTCGTCGGAGCCGGAGTATACGGCTGGCCAGCTGAATTGGCGAGCAGAGCGGCAATAGTGGGCACCGGTCGCGCGCTGGGCGCGGCCCCCGGCCTCGCCGAAGTGCATTTCGTCCTTTATCGGGACGAGCTGGCTGAAGTGTTCAGGGCCGAACTCGACCGGTCGCGCCTTTAGCCTGCCGCGGCATCGCCGATCATCTCGTAGGCCACCCGCGCTGCGAGCCTTGCGCCATGGCCGTCGATGTCGTGCAAAGGGTTCAGCTCCGCGATGTCGGAGAGTATGAGCCGGCCCGATCCGCGAATAAAGCGCACGCACTCCAGCACCACCGCCGCGGGCACTCCCAAGGCCGCGGGCGCGGAGACGGCGGGCATGGCCGATGCCGGAAGGGCGTCGAGGTCCACGGTCAGGTAAATGTGCTCGAACCGCTCGGTGATATCGGTGAGGAGCTCATATGGGACGGCCTGCATCTCGAGGTCGCTGCGGTAGGTTGCACCGAACTCTCCGGCGGCACGGAAGAGGGCGGCGGTGTTGGCGGCCTCGGCGACACCGAGGCAGAAATAGTTGAAGCCTTCCCCTCCGGAGCGCGAAAGCTCGGCCATCTGCCGGAACGGGGTGCCGGAGCTTGGTCTATCGGAGGCCCGCAGGTCGAAGTGGGCATCGATGTTGACGACGGCGAGCCGGCCCGTGCCTTCGCCACGCATTTTCAGGGCGGAACGTATGCCCAGGTAGGAGCCCCAGGCAACCTCATGGCCACCACCGGCCACGACTGGCCGGTGCCCATTGGCGAGCAGGCGGGAGACCAACTCTCCCAGCTCCTCCTGAGCCGCCTCGAGGTCGTCGTCGATGCACGCCACGTCCCCCGCATCGTAGAGCGGATGAGCCAAATGGGCGGAGAGCCCGCCCAGCTGGGCGCGCAGCGCTGCCGGGCCGGCGGCGGCGCCCTTGCGACCGTGATTGCGGACCACACCGGCGTCGCAAGCAAAGCCGACGATCACGGTGCCGGGCGCGGACCCCTCGCCGCTGCCAATGGGCACGATCCTCTGGTGGAGTCTTAGGGCGTCATCGCCTTCGGCGGAGTCGTCACGCCCCGTCATGGGCGTCTGCTCGGCGGGAATCCTCACGGCGCACGGTTCCTTTCAGGAAAGTCGAATGGAGAGGGCTAAAGCCGATGTTGTAGGAAAGCTCCGCGGGGCTGTCCACCTCCCAGACGGCCAGGTCGGCCCTCAGTCCGTTGGCTATGCTGCCGCGGTCGCTGAGTCCGAGCGCCCGGGCGGCGTTGGCGGTGGTTCCACGGAGGGCCTCGGCGGGAGTGAGGCCGAAAAGGATACAGGCCATGTTCATCGCCAGAGGAAGACTCTCCATTGGGGAGGTGCCGGGGTTGTGGTCGGTCGCTATCGCGATAGGAACCCGCGCGGTACGCAATGCCGAGACATTGGGCGAGCGCGATTCGCGAAGGAAGTAGTAGGCGCCAGGCAGCAGCACCGCCACGGTCCCAGCGCGGGCCAGGGCTTCGATCGAGCCGGTGCCGGAGTATTCGAGGTGGTCGGCGCTTGTCGCGCCCATTTTCGCGAGCAACGCGGCGCCCCGGGTTTCGCTGAGCTGGTCGAGATGGGCCTTGATCGGCAATCCGAGGGCCCGCGCGGCGCCGAAGTATCCCTCGAGCTCTTCCGGGTTGAAGGCGATGCTCTCGCAAAAGGCATCGACCGCGTCGACCAGGCCCTCGGCGACGAGGCCGGGGAGAACCTCGTCCGACATCTCCGCGAGGTAGTCGGCCTTGGTACCTTCGTATCCCGCGGGCATGGCGTGCGCGCCGAGGAAGGTTGTCCTGACGTCGGCGAGCCCTAGCCCGCCCAGGCGCCTCGCCACCCGCAGGATCTTCTTCTCGCTGAGGGGGTCCAGGCCGTAGCCCGACTTTATCTCCACGGTGGTGGCACCGTGGCCTGCCATGCGCTCGAGCCTCATCCCGGCCATGGTGAAGAGGGTGCTCTCGTCGGCCGCGCGCGTCGCGGCGACCGTCGAGGCGATGCCCCCGCCCCCGCCCGCAATCTCGTCATATCGGGTTCCCCCGAGGCGCTCGACAAAGTCCGCCACGCGCTTGCCCCCATAGACCAAATGCGTATGGCAGTCGATCAGCCCCGGTGTGACGAGGCGACCTCCCAAGTCGATTTCGTCATCGCACGCCAAGCCGGCCGGGATCTCCGCCTCTGTGCCGTGCCAGGCGATGAGGCCGTCTTGGATGTGGATAGCTTGGCCGCGCCGATGGACGAGGGCGGCATCGGGCGTCGTGTCGCCGACGGCGGCGTTCCTCAGGAGTATCGAGGGTGTGGTCACCGCCTTGCCCGAATCATGGGCAAATCGATGCCGGTCTCCTCGGCGGTCCGGATCGCGAGCTCGTAACCTGCATCGGCGTGGCGCATGACCCCGGTGGCGGGATCGTTGAAAAGCACCCGCTCCAGGCGCGCGTCGGCCGCTTCGCTGCCGTCGCAGACGATGACTACCCCGGAGTGCTGGCTGAAGCCGATGCCGACGCCTCCGCCATGATGCATCGAGACCCAGGTGGCGCCACCGGCGACGTTCAGCATGGCATTGAGGAGCGGCCAGTCGGCCACCGCGTCCGAGCCGTCCGCCATGGCCTCAGTCTCCCGGTTGGGGCTCGCGACCGAGCCGGTGTCGAGGTGATCACGCCCGATCACGATCGGGGCCTCTAGCTCGCCTCGGCGAACCATCTCGTTGAAGGCCAACCCGAGCCGGTATCGATCCTTCACCCCCACCCAGCAGATCCGGGCAGGGAGCCCCTGGAACTGGATGCTATCGCGAGCCATGTCGAGCCAATGATGCAGGTGCGTGTCGTCGGGGATGAGCTCCTTCACTTTTTCGTCCGTCCGGTAGATGTCCTCGGGATTGCCTGAAAGGGCGACCCAGCGGAACGGGCCGTAGCCCTCGCAGAAGAGGGGACGAATGTAGGCGGGGACAAAGCCCGGGAAGGAGAAGGCCCGCTCCAGCCCCATTTCGTACGCTACCTGGCGGATGTTGTTGCCGTAGTCGACGGTGGGGATTCCCTCGTCTGCGAAACGGACCATGTACTCGACATGCTCGGTGATCGACCGCCTGGCAGCGGCGATTACCGCTTGCGGGTCTTCGGCCTGCATGGCCCGCCACTTTGCCAGGTCCCACCCCCGGGGAAGGTAGCCGTGCAGCTGGTCGTGGGCACTCGTCTGGTCGGTCACGGCGTCGGGGCGTATCCCGGACTCGTAGATCTCCCGGATCACGTCGGCGGCATTGCCGAGCACCGCCACCGAAACCGCCCTGCCCTGCTCGTGGGCGCGCCCGATGACGGAGAGCGCCTCCTGCAAGCTGTGGGCCTGAGTGTCGAGGTAGCCGCTCTGCAGGCGCATCTCGATGCGGGACGGGTCGCATTCCACGGCGAGCATCGAGAAGCCTGCCATGGTGGCCGCCAGAGGCTGAGCTCCACCCATTCCTCCCAACCCGGCCGTCAGGATCCATCTGCCCGAGGCGTCCCCACCGAAGTGCTGGTTGGCCATGGCGTAGAAGGTCTCATAGGTGCCCTGCACGATGCCCTGGCTGCCAATGTAGATCCAGCTGCCCGCGGTCATTTGGCCATACATCATCAGCCCTTTACGGTCGAGTTCCGTGAAGTAGTCCCAGTTCGACCAGTGGGCCACGATGTTGGAGTTGGCGATGAGAACCCGGGGTGCGTCCGCGTGGGTGCGGAAGACGCCAACGGGCTTGCCGCTTTGCACTAGAAGGGTTTGATCGGGCTGGAGGCGCCGGAGCGAGGCCAGTATCTCGTCGTAGCACTCCCAGGTGCGGGCCGCTCTCCCTATGCCGCCGTAGACGACGAGGTCGGATGGATGTTCGGCCACCTGTGGGTCGAGGTTGTTCTGGATCATGCGGTAAGCGGCCTCGATCTGCCAGTTCGCGCAAGCCAGCTGCGTGCCACGCGGAGCGTGAATCACCCGGTCTGGATCATGACGTGGCCCCTTGGGCTGCTCTTGCACTGTCTTTTCCTGCATCTGTTGTCTCTCCTCCTGGTCGGGAAAGTGATCAAAAAGTTCCGGTGAATTCGAATCGGCTGGCGGGATGATAGAGCTCGGCGACCGTGACGATCGTCGCGGGCGAGAAAGTGCGGCGCCATAGCACCAGGAGCGGCTCGTGCTGCTCCAGGCGAAGCGTCCGGGCGATGGGGTCACTTGCCGCCTCGGCGCGGATCCGATACTCGGCTCGCTGCAGCGGTGCGACCTGAAGGAGGTAGTTCGTCGGCGTGACGGACGTGAAGTCCTGTTCCGGGTATTCGGGGGCCGCCGCTGGGTTTACGAGGCGGCGCTCCAGCTGCATGGGCACGCCATCCTCCAAGTGCAGCATCTCGGTGAAGTAGGCCTTCTGCCCGGGCTCCATGCCCAGCTCCGCCGCTTGTGCTTGGTTCAGATCCACGACTCCCGCGGTAAGCAGCTCGGACCGGTAGGCGTGCCCGCGCGCGATCACCTCGCTTCTGATGTCGCGGATTTCGACCAACGTCGAGCCGTAGCGCGCGGGTGAGACAAAGGTGCCGGATCCCTTTACGCGGCGTAGCACCCCTTCATGGACCAGATCCACCACGGCTCGGTTGGCCGTCATTCGCACCACGCCGAAGAGCCTTGCCAGCTCGTTCTCCGAAGGCACCCGGTCGCCCGCCCGAAGCCGTCCTTCTCCGATCTCCCTCAGGAGGAAGGACTTGATCTGCTCGTATACGGGCGCCTCCAGGTTCGTGCTCACGCGACCGAACCCTTCTCGAACATGGGCAGAGGCGAGAAAGCGGAGACGAGTCCATCCTCGACCAGGGTCTTGGCGCGCTCGATGTCGGCCGCGAGGTAGTGGTCGATGTCGTAGTGGGGGACATGGGCGCGGATTAGCCCCATCACCGGCGCCAGGCCCGGACTGGTGGCATAGGGGGCCCGAAGATCGATTCCCTGAGCCGCGGCCAGCAGCTCAATCGCAATGATGCCCGCCACGTTGGCTGCTATGTCACCCAGCTTGCGGGCGGCGAAGGTGGCCATCGAGACGTGGTCCTCCTGATTTGCGGAGGTGGGGAGCGAGTCGACGGAGGCGGGATGGGCGAGTGTCTTGTTTTCGGAGGCGAGAGAGGCGGCGGTCACGTGCGCGATCATGAAGCCGGAGTTCACACCACCATCCCTGACCAGGAAAGGTGGAAGTCCGGAGAGACTCGAGTCGATAAGAAGCGCGATTCGCCTCTCGGCCAAGGCTCCGATCTCCGAGGCCGCGATCGAGAGCGTGTCCGAGGCGAAGGCCACGGGCTCGGCGTGGAAGTTCCCTCCCGAGAGGACCTCGGTGGTGTCGGCAAAGACCAGGGGGTTGTCCGAGACCGAGTTGGCCTCGGTCAGCAACGTGACCGCGGCGTTGCGTATCAAGTCGAGGCAGGCGCCCATTACCTGGGGCTGGCATCGCAGGCTGTAGGGGTCCTGAACCTTCTCGCAGTCCTGGTGGCTGAGTGCGATTTGCGATCCCGTCAGGAGCTGCAAATAGGTTCGTGCGGTGTCGATCTGTCCCTGATGGCCCCTTAGGGCATGGATGCGTGCGTCGAAGGGGACGAGCGAGCCCGCTGCCGCGTCGACCGACATCGATCCCGAGACGATGGCGGCTCCGAAGAGCCGCTCCACCTTGAACAGCCCCGCCAGCGCGATGGCGGTGGAGCACTGGGTGCCGTTGAGGAGAGCGAGCCCTTCCTTTGCGCGCAGGGTCATCGGTTCGAGCCCCGCCAGAGCAAGGCCTTCACGGGCCGGACGCCTCCGGCCGTCGATCCAAACCTCTCCCACGCCAAGAAGCACTGCGGCCATATGCGCCAGCGGCGCCAGGTCGCCCGAAGCTCCGACGGAGCCCTTGGACGGGATGACCGGGATCGCCCCTTGGTTCAGAAGGGCAAGAAGAGCATCGACGACAGCCGGGGTTATGCCCGAGTACCCACGTGCGAGGCTTGCCACTTTGAGGAGTATCATCAGGCGCACGACCGGCACGGGCAGTGGGTCCCCGATGCCGACGGCGTGGGAGAGGACGAGGTTGCGCTGCAGCAGCTCAAGCTGGTCGCGCGCGATCCGCGTGTTGGCGAGCCGACCGAAGCCGGTGTTGATGCCATAGGCGGCATCCCCCTTTTCGGCGATCCGTTCGACGGCGGCCGCGCCGGTCGCGATCGCCGAAATGGCGGCGGGATCGAGCTCGGCCTCCTGGACCTCGAAGTAGGCAAGGCGCAACTGGTCAAGTGTCAACGAACCCGGTTTGATAGTGAGCATTCGAAATCCTGTCTATACAACCTTGCGGCAATACTACTGAGGCAAAGTTGTCTAGTCAAGTCCTCCGGGGAAACACGTTCTCCTTCGGCCCTAGGGCCGAAGGTCCCTATTTCCGGAAAACCCGCCCGTCTGCCTTGCTCCGGTTTGACTCCCTGCCCGCGCCGGAGCAACATCGAAGGCGGTTGTCTCAGGTGTGGGAGGTTCATTGGCTATGGCTTCGAGCGCGCGGCCGGGCGGCGTGAGCCGTGCCCTGGTGTACACGTCGATCGCCACCGCTGCGCTCACCTATGGCCTGGTGGGCCTGGGAAGCACGGTCAGGGTGACCGACTCGGGCATGGGGTGCCCGTCATGGCCGCTGTGCTACGGCCAGCTCGGTCCCATCTTCCGCTATCACCCCATCCTCGAGGAGAGCCATCGCTATCTGGCCGCGATCGTTTCGGTCTTCGTCTTCGCCACCCTTTTGCTCGCGCTCCGCTCGAGCCGTCTGCCGATGCTGCGCCGAGCGGCGAAGATCGCGGCGGCATTGGTGGTCTTCCAGGTGCTGTTGGGTGGGCTGACGGTGCTGGCGCGCAATGCACCTTGGACCGTCGCGTTGCATCTGATAACCGGGTTGGTTTTCCTTGCCTCGGTTACGGTGACCGCAACCTTCGCCGTCCTTGGCGACCGCTATCGCGGGCTTCCCCTAGCCTCTCGAACCTGGGGGTTGTGGTCGCTGGTCACCACAGTGGTGCTGCTTTTTTCCGGAACGCTGGTGGTCGGTGCGGGGGCGGGGGCGGTGTGCCCGACATGGCCGGTCTGTTTCGGCAACGGACCGGGTCGGCTCACATTCATCGCCATTTTGCATCGGGTCATCGTCGGCGCGGCGAGCGTGTTGATCGTCGCATTCGTCTTGAGGTCTTGGGGGGGTGGCAGCAGGGCGTGGCGCGTGCGGTCGGTGTTCCTGGCGGCCTGGCTGGGCGTGGTGGCTCTCATCGGCGCCGCAGTCGCCATCAGCAAGTCGATCCCCTCGTGGGCTGATGTGCACCTTGCGGCCGCCGCGCTTCTTTTGATCCTTCTGGTGGTGCAGACCTTCACGCTGGGCGCGGCACCGAGGACCGAGGAGTCGGAAATGCCCGTGAGCCAAGAGGTGCGCTAGGAGCCGGCCAGAGCCTTCAAAACCGCCTCGACATCAGCGATGTTGTTGTACAGGTGGAATGACAGGCGCAGGCGTCCTCCGCGATACGCGGCGGAAACGCCCTCGGCGAGGAGACGTTCTTCGGGGACGTCGCTGCTAATGCTCACGATGGCGCTGTTGTTTCTGGGAATCCCGATGCCTTCGCAGAAGGCGTTCCCCAACTCCACGTTATGGCTGCGGATCTCCTCCAGGTCTGCGTCGGCCAATAGCTCCAGGGCGATGGCGGCGGCAGGAGTTGAAAGCCAATCCGGCGAGGCCTGGTATCCACGAACGTCGGGTGCCAGGCGCAGGGGAGCCCCGTACACGGTTGACCAGGGATCGTCCCCGGAGTACCAGCCGGGGAAGAGCGGCCGCACCCAATGCCTTGCCGACTCCGATATCGCCATGAAGCCCGTGCCGCGCGGCGCGAGAAGCCACTTGTAGGCGCTGGCGCCCACCACGTCGAAGCGCGACGCCCCGATCGGCAGCCACCCGGCCGCTTGGGTAGCGTCTACGAAGGTGCGTGTTCCGGTTTGTCCGGCCCGCTCCGAGAGGGCATCGAGGTCTACGATCCGGCCATCTGCCGACTGCACGGCGGCGACGACAACCAGGTCGGTCTCCTCACCGATCGAATCGATCAGTCGGTCGAACGGTACTCCCGTCGCCTGGATTCGGCCGGCCTCCGCCGCGGCGAGGAATGGGAAGATCGTCGAGGTGAACTCCTCTTGTGCGTATAGAACCCGGGCGCCCTGGCGGAGCGAGGCGGCGACCATGGCCGCCGTTACCGAGAGCTGGCCCACGATTCCGACGTCGTCGACCTCCGTGCCTGCGAGCCGGGCAAAGGCTGCCCGCGCGCGATTGACGTCCTGGTCGAAGGCGACTACATCCTGTGTTCCGTCGGCCCAGGAATCCAAGGTGGCATGGAACGCCTCGACCGCTCGCCGAGGTGGAATTCCCACCGTGGCGGTGTTCAGGAAGTGGTGGGCCGGGGAGAATTCCGACCGTAGGTCGTCGATCTTGGACAAGGGGGCCTTCTTCGGACGCGTCTCTCTGCTTCTACGGGAAAGACCTTAGCCCAGTGCGCCTCCCAGCACGGAGGCGAGCATGGACGGCGACTCCGGCAACACTTGGCTGGAGGGGATCGTCACAAACTGGCTCGTATTTCCGAAGCCAGAGTAGACAGCTGTAACGTTCAGTGATTCCTTTTGCGACCCGGAAGCGGCCGGCAGGGCGGCGTTGATGGACACGCGGCTCAGGAGTCCGTCGGAGCCAACCCATACGCTGACATGCGCCGTCTTGAACGGAGGTATTCCCAGGGCTGCGAGGCCGGCACCCGCTTTGCCGGTCGGGAGCGCGAGCAGAGCGGAATATGCCTTTGTGCCGGATGGTGCACCACTTGCCTGCGCTACCGAGCTCAACTTGCCAAGCTTCAACATCGAAAGGATTGAGGCAGGCTGGGACGCCATTCCAGCGGCGATCTCGCCGGCGTTCCCACTTTGCTCGAGGGTGGTGAGCATTTGCGGGAAGCTGACTGATACGTAGTGGATCCCGGACGGGACGAGGGCCTGGAGCGAAGGCGGGACGGTCACGTAAAGGATGGACCCTGCCACTGACAGTTGCAGGCTCTGCTTCACGGGGGCTGTTGCCTGCAGAGCGACATTGTTCACGTATTGCTTCCCGGTTCCCGAGAAGCCCGCTTTGGCGGTGAGCGCCATGCTTGTGGTGCCACCCGAGGTAACGGTTTCGTTCAAGGAGGCCTCCGCTGCCGGCGTGGAGGCGGTTGCGGCGATGGCCTTTTCCAGCTTGGGCTGCAAGGGGTTCGTGCTGCCGGCGGACGATGAGCCGCCGCAGGCGGCTGCGACGCCAGCGACGAATAAGAGTGCCGCGGCGCTTCCGGCCTTTTGCAGATGGCTCATCAGGGTTGTCTCCGGTCTCGAGGGACTGAAACTGAGGTTATCAGGGGGATTTTCGGCCAGTGGTCACAATTTGGCCTGGTCTTGGGCGTATTCTTCTGTGGCTCGCGCGATGTGGGCCTCGCAGTAATAGGGGATAGTGACCACCCCGTACTGGTCCGCCCTTGGCCGCAAATGATCGAGGGCTTGTTCGATCACGGTGGCCCTGGTGGCCGGCGCCAAGGTGGAGACGTGGCTGAAGCTCTCGACGAGGCTCCGCGCTCCCTCGAGATCGACCCGATGCTCGAAGCTTTCGGTGCGCATGCTGAAGTGGCCAAAACAGCCCGTTGCCGAGATCTCCTCGGCCACCTCGCGATCGACGGTGGAAACCGCGTGCGCCTGCACGATCCGGTCGAACTGGGCTACCCACTCCAGCTCCAGGGAGCGGTGATTCCAAAGGAGCGCCAGTTCTCCGCTTGGGCACAACACGCGGCGGATCTCGCGCGCCGCTGGCCCAAGATCGAACCAGTGCGCAGCTTGGCCTACGATCACCAGATCGAAGTGCTGGTCAACGAACGGCAGCCGCTCCGCTCGGGCCACGACAGCGGCCACCTCGGGAAGCGTCTCACGCAACTCTGCGATCATGTTGGTGTCCGGATCCGTGGCAACCAGGGAGGCCAGGTTCATCGAGGCCAGGGCTCTGGTAAGGATGCCTGTCCCGGCGCCAAGCTCAAGTACATGGGTTGCGTTTCGGGCGATGTCCGAGACGAGTGTGTCGGGATAGCCGGGCCGCGCAGCAGCGTACTGCGAGGCCACCGCGCCAAAGCTTCGGCCCAGCCGGTCTCTCAGCCCACCTTGCCCGCGCTGGTCCGGTTTTGCTGGCACGGGCTAGAGATTAGCGGCGCACTTGTTCGGTGACCAGGCAGGGGTGCGGTCAGCCGAGTATGGCGCCGATGTCGTTTTCGACAGCGGTGATGTCGAAGGTGATCTGTGTGCCGGCCTGGGAAGCGGCTGCCTGTGCCGCCGATGATCCCTGAACCGCCTGGAGGCAATCGCCCGCGAAACTGTTCGAGTCCGATACCGTGGCCGCCCAGTCCTTCGCCAGGGGTTGCGAGTTCGGCTGGGGCTGCTTGAGCATCGCGGCCGTGTCCGATTTCAGCTTCGAGCATTCCGTCTTGGCCTGAGCGGCCTGGCCCGAGCTGAGCGCACCCGCTGAAGCCTGATAGTCGGACTGCAAAAGCTTTACGTCGGCCATGCCGTACTTGGCAATCCAGGAGGCGACGGTGATCGCCTGCTTCTCGGCCGCCGATTGCGAGCCGCAGGATGCCGCCAGGGGCGCAAGGGCCAACACGGCAAAAGCGGCGGCAGCCCGCGGAAACATGCTGGTGCGGCCGACCCGGTGTCTCATGCCCCCACGATACCGGCCGCAGGAGGCCTGGTGGGACCCTACGCCGGATCGGATGACAACGATTTCGGGAGTCCAGGCATTGCTCGCGCCGACAGGGCAGCCGGATCGATGTTTCGGTTGCAGGAATGGGCACGTGGGAAGCCGCGAAATCAGGGGCCAAAGACCCTAGCGGTGGGTCGACCGGAGTGACATCCGTTTCACAAAGGTGGGACGCTCGTCCCTTTGTCTCGGCCTTCCGGCCTAGGAAACTCATTAGGTGGCCGAGCTACTCGGCCCAAAGAAAGGGTGGAGATGCAAAGACGTGTATTCGATACACTGATGAGTCTGGCCGGAGTGGTAATGGTGGTGGTCCTGCTGGTGGCAGGGGCATTGCTATTGGTGGGGGCCAATTTCGCCAACTCCAACGTTCATGACCAGCTGGCTGCCCAGCAGATCTACTTCCCGCCGCAGACCGCTTTCCAGCATGCGAAGGCCGGTACCGAGATCACCCCGGGGATGATCCCCTACCTCGAGAAGTACGCCGGACAGCAGTTACTAACCGGTGCGCAGGCCGAGGCCTACGCCAACCACTTCATCTCGGTGCATCTTTCTGAGATGCCCTACGGCGGTGTCTATGCCAAGATCAGTGCTGCCGCCATGGCGAACCCCAAGGATGCGAGCCTGCAGGCGTTGGTGAACACCTCGTTCAAGGGCACCACGCTGAGGGGCCTCCTGCTTGAGGCATATGCCTTCTCAGTCTTCGGCCAAATTGCCCAATGGGCGTCAATCGCCTCGTTCATCTTGGCAGCGATAATGCTCATCCTGGTGATCTTTGGACTCGTCCATTCTCGCCGGGTTCCCGAGGATCTGCACGTGGGCCAGCCGCGGCGCGACCTTGTGAACGCCTAGTCGGAACCCAGTAGGCCGCCCGTGCGGCCACCGGCAACCGGTCGGTCTTGAGGGACGGACTCGGAGCAACTGCTCCGAGTCCGTCTTTTGTGTTGGTGATATCACACGAAGGCAAAAAAGTCATATGATATGATTAATGACCGCATTGCCCCAAGAGCCTGCATACGAAAGAAGCCTTTGTGATCGAGTTGCAGGTGCACTCGGCTCGGCGATCGTTCGCGAAGAGGTTGCGGCAGGAGAGTGGTTTGCCACCGAGGGGACACTAGGCGAGCGCTTTGGCGTGAGCAGAAGCGTGGTGCGCGAGGCTCTAAAGGTGCTGGAGGGGAAGGGCCTGGTCGAGGCGAGGCCCAAGAGGGGCATCAAGGTGCTGTCTCGCGAGCACTGGCATCTCTTGGATCCGGAGGTTTCGGCCTGGCGCTATGGTGGCGATCCTGACCCGAAGCTCTTGCTGGAGCTGGTCGGATTCCGCGAGGTGATCGAACCGGCGCTGGCGGCGGCCGCGGCACTCCAGGCGAGCCCGGCCGATGTGAAGGAGCTGCGAGAGATCGCGGCCACTATGCGCGACGCCGGAACGAATCCCTCCGCCCTGATACCTGCGGATGCCGCTTTGCACCGAGCCGTTGCGCTAGTCGCCGGGAACAGCCTGATGTACTCGGCGTTCGCGGCTCTTGAGCCTGGAATGGGGGAGCTGAGGCGCATCGCCGCCGAGTCGAAGCTTCGGGGCCCAGGCCATACCGAGGATCATCAGCTGCTGGTAGACGCGATCGCGGCCGGCCAGCCGGAGGATGCAAAAGAGACGATGACGCGGATCGTGCAGGCATCCCGCCTCGAGGTCATGGAGTTCTTCGACCGGAATCACGGGAGTTGGCTGCGCAGCGGAGCGCGCGACCGCAAAGCGTAGAGGACGCGCACTGCTGCGTGCGCGGGGAGCATTTCACCACAGGGGGGCAATTGAAGCTGCCGAGCCAAATCGAAATCGTCGAAGTCGGGCCACGCGATGGCCTGCAAAGCCTCGCACAGCGGTATCCGACGGAGATCAAGAACGAAATGATCGATGCGCTTGCCGCGACCGGGTTTTCTCGGATCGAGGCGACCAGTTTTATGCGACCGGAGATGGTGCCCCAGCTTTCCGATGCCGAAGCGGTATGGTCCGGCCTGCGGGAGCGTCCGGGTTGTACATTCCGCGCGCTGGTGGCGAACCGGCGAGGCATGGAGCGCGCGCTTGCCGCGGGTGTCCAGGAAGTCGTGTTGTTGGCCACAGCGAGCGAGCGTTACGTGCAGCTGAATCAGAACACCAGCGTTGCGGGCAATCTCGCTGCGCTCGAGAGCGCCGTGGAAGCAGCCCGGGGCCGGCAAGTTCACCTCGTCGGGGCCATCGCGATGTCGATATTCTGTGCGTATGAAGGGCCTGTTGCCCTCGACCGCACCCTGTCGATAGTTCGGCGCTATTGGGAGATGGGCGTGAAAGAGGTGTCGCTGGCGACCAGTACCGGGGTGGAGGGACCGGCCGAGGTCTATCGCCTGGTGGCAGGGGCGCTGGACGCCTTGCCGGACCTCAAGGTCGGCGTGCACCTGCACAACGCCAACGGAATGGCGCTGGCAAACGCGATGGCCGCCATGCAGGCCGGTGCGATGGCCCTCGAGGGCTCGATCGGCGGCATCGGTGGAGGGATTCGGCTTCCAGGCGGCGAGCAAGATCATGGAAATGTTGCCACTGAAGACCTGGTGAATCTCTGTTCTGAGCTCGAAGTGGAGACGGGGGTAAATCTCCCTGAGCTCCTGGAGGCGTCGAAGAAGATCGAAGCGATGCTCGGTATACCGTTCAGGTCGTACGCGTCTCGCGGTGCGACGAAGGAAGGCCTGATGGCCAGTGCCCGAGTGGCCGGTTGGGAAGGGAAGTAAGTGATGGTCGAATTTCAGGGCGCCGCGAATCCTCCGGAAAAGCCACTGGATGGGATCCGGGTGCTGGACCTTTCAAACCTCTTGGCAGGCCCGTCCATGGCGATGCATCTGGCTGACTTCGGCGCTGACGTCATCAAGGTGGAGCAGCCGGGGCGTGGAGATGAGCTCAGGCGGTGGGGGCTATCCAAGAATGGAACGCCGCTCATGTTCAAGCTTGTTAACCGGAACAAGAGGGCTATCACTGCCAACCTCAGGGTTCCGGAAGGTCAGGAGATCGTTCGCCGCCTGGCTGCGACTGCAGACGTGGTGATAGAGAATTTTCGCCCCGGGACGCTCGAGCGATGGGGGCTCGGCTACGAGCAGCTTTCGGCGACCAACCCGCGGCTGGTGATGGTGCGGGTGACAGGTTATGGGCAAACCGGCCCGTCTTCTCAGCGGCGTGGTTTCGGCACGATCGTGGAAGGGATTAGTGGCCTCGCGGCTCTGACGGGAATGCCCGGGGGGCCACCCTTGCTGCCGTCGTTCGGACTGGGTGATGCCAGCACCGCTATCTTTGGGGCCTATGCCGCAATGCTGGGACTGTTTTACGCGCAGAGAACGGGTAAGGGTCAGTATGTCGATCTCGCACTCTACGACGGCCTACTCATGCTGCTCGGCTCGCACATCATTGACTACGACCAGCTGGGTGTGGTGCCGCCGCGCCTAGGTAGCCGCACGGCTTTTGTCGCGCCCCGCAACATCTATCCGACGGGCGACGGCGAGTGGGTTGTGATCGCGGGATCCACTCAGAAGACGTTTCTTGCCATTCTTGACGCTCTCGATCTCCGGGAACTGGGAGAGGATCCCCGTTTCGCGACCAATGCGGACCGGCTGGTAAACGTCGAGGCGTTGGACGAACTGATTAGCGAGCGGCTGATGCAAATGCCCCAGTCCGAAGTGCTGAAGCGACTAGAGGATTCGGGTGCCGCCGTTGGACCCATCTACGACGTCACGGATGTGCTCGAGGATCCTCAGATGAAGCATCGCCAGGCGGTTGTCGAGGTGGACGATCCAGCACTTGGACCGACTCGGATGCAGAATGTGGCTGTAAGGCTTTCAGCGACGCCCGGTGAGGTGCGTTGGGCGGGACCGGACATGGGAGCACACAATACCGAAGTTCTGGAAAAGGAGCTTGGCTATTCCGCCGATGAGATCCAGGACATGCGCTCGCGGGGCGTAATCTGAGTACGGAGGAGCCCGCCGGCGAGTGCGCCATGCCCGCCCGCTGGATTCCATGGGTTGCCGCTCGGTGACCAAAGACCTATACAACTCATAGACACCGCCCTAAAAGCTGAAGAGCCCCGTAATCGCCCCTTGGACCCACCTCGAGGCGGCATCCGGGGCGCCGACGTCGGATTAAAGAGAAACGTCACACCAACGGTGCAGGATGGTGCTGCACATTTGTCGGCGCGACGTAATCAGTTTTGTACGTGACCCGGAGTGCGCCCCCTGGGATTCGAACCCAGAACCTGCGGATTAAGAGTCCGTTGCTCTGCCGTTGAGCTAGAGGCGCATCGGATCATTTAACTTAGCAGGCGGCAACCGGGGGCAGTCCAATCCGAAGTTGCGGCGAGTGTGGAAGTGGTCTTGGGTCGGCGCTTGCATCGTTTACGACGCGTAAGCACCAGGGGCGCCGGGAAGAAAAATACTTGGGGTGACCGAGGGGACTCGAACCCCCGACCTCCAGGGCCACAACCTGGCACTCTAACCAACTGAGCTACGGCCACCGCGCGGCTACATCTTAACAGCAGGAGGCGCGGACCCTGGCACGAGAGAGATAACAGATGGCAAGTGCGAGGATGCGTGGCGTTGTTTTTTTGATGCAGCCCATGACACTAGATTGATAGACGGTACGCCCCTGTAGCTCAGTGGATAGAGCAACTGCCTTCTAAGCAGCAGGTCGTAGGTTCGAGTCCTACCGGGGGCGCAAGGAAGGCCCAGCTCGGAGCGGGACTCTCCGTGGCCACGATTGTGTCCCGAATCTTGTGCAGATTCGGCTGGCACCTAGAGAATCTGAGCCGATGTCATCGCGCCCGGTCTTGGCGGGGAGATCTTTCCCGATTTTGGAGCCGTGCGGCTGGGCGCACCGGCGATCGGCTTGATCCCCTTGGCGATAAGGGGTCCTCCTCGCTTGCCAGGGGCTCCTGTGGTACGCTGACTCCCCGTGCGCGCCGTCGAGATCGTCTTCGCCGTCGGGTGGGGGGCCTTCTGGTTGTATTGGCTCGTGGCAGCGTTATCCATGAAGAGGGGCAAGGTTCCGTGGTCACGAGAGCTGCGGATCAGGGCCCTGATCGTTGTCATTGTCGTGGTCTTGGCTCGCTTCGGGGTCTTCCGGAGTAACGACATCAACACGACTCCGTGGCGCTCGGCCTTCGGGCTTGCGCTCTTCGCAATCGGGTTGGGATTCGCAATCTGGGCCCGCGTGCGCATAGGGCGTAATTGGGGAACACCGATGACGCAGAAGGACGAGCCGGAGCTCGTCAGGAGCGGCCCCTACCACCTGGTCCGCCACCCGATCTACTCGGGCATCCTGGTCGCGGGGGCCGGCACCGCGGTGGCGCTGAGCTGGCCGTGGCTGATCGCCGTGTGCCTTGCCGGGATCTATTTCCTTTACAGCGCAACCGTCGAGGAGCGTTACCTGACCGAGCAGTTCCCCGACGCCTATCCGGCGTACAAGCAATCGACCAAGATGCTCGTGCCGTACATTTTCTGAGCTAGTCGTCATACTGGACCGTCCCATACCGCCTCGGGGCCCACGATTTCGGGTCCGGCCGTGGTGTGAGCCGGGACCTCGGGATTGTCCGGCCAGACTGGCCCGTGTCCGCTCCATCGTCCGCGGCGACGTCTCGGTTATGGCCATCGCCTTCACAGTTGTTCAGGTAGTAGTTGATCATCAGCCGCGGACACTCTGGCCGAGGCTAGGAGTCGTCCCCAAATCCAACCCCCCAACTCAACGCAGCCCGAAACCACCCTGTAGGGGGTTGTTGCAGACACTGTCCTCAATCTCTGCGATAATGGGATCCATGGCGGCTGCTGGTGAGCTGGAGCCGGCATCTCCGAGCGAAGGCCAGAGCGAATCCCCACCACTTCACGGGACGCCATCGCTGTAGCGTACGTAAAGCCTCCGAAAGGATCCGCGCTTTGTCTTTAGAAATCAGCGCTCCAACAAAACCTAAGTACCGAGGAGTTTCCCACCAGATAGCTTTCTGGGTATCCCTGGCAATGGGTGCCGGGCTGATTGCCAGCGCGCCAGGTGGCAAAGCTCGATGGGCCGTGAGCATCTATTCGGTCTGCCTCTCGGCGATGTTTGGGGTCAGTGCCGCCTTTCACCGCCACACCTGGTCGCCCCGCGCCCGTTTGCGCATGCGCCGACTAGACCACTCGACGATCTTTGCTGCAGTGGCAGGGACCTATACCCCGATAGCCCTCTTGGCTCTTCATGGCACGACTCAAGCAGTCATCTTGTGGCTCGGTTGGCTTGGAGCTGGAGCTGGCGTCATTCTTCAACTGGCATGGACAAGTGCACCAAAGTGGCTTGCTGCGGTGTTCTACATCGTTTTGGGCTGGGCCGCCATATCAGCGTTGCCCGAGCTGACCCAGTCATCCGGCGTCGGAGCCTTGGTATTTCTGGTAATAGGGGGAGTCCTCTATACAATTGGCGCGGTGGTCTACGCTCTGCGTAGACCCGACCCCAACCCGGAGATATTCGGCTACCACGAAGTGTTCCACGCGTTTGTCATCGCCGCGGCCTTATTCCAGTGGATCGTCATAGCCTTTTACTTGTAGAGCGAGATGGCATCT
>JAJYPE010000101.1 GCA_021795585.1 Actinomycetes bacterium
CATGGTTCCCACCGAGCGGTTGAGGTTGCGGATCTCGAACTCGCCCCTCACTCGGCCACCATTGGCAAGGGCATTCCAAGCCGCATCGATCAGGCGGTTGTCCAGGACGCGCTCCAGGCCGTGCTCTTGCTTCACGGAGCTCTTGCGCGGAGGATCGTCCGTGAGGTGCGCGGTCGACAGAATCGGCGAAAGGTCAAGGCCGGCTGCCTTCCAATGCGCGATGGCCTCGGTGGCATCCAACATCTCAACCCGGCCTACGGCTTCGTCGAGGCTGCGGAAGCCCAGCTCCGCCAGGTAGGCGCGCACCTGCTCGGCGATGTATTCGAAGAAGGTGACCACGAACTCCGGCTTTCCGCTGAAATTCTTGCGAAGTTCGGGGTTCTGCGTGGCGATCCCCACCGGGCATGTGTCCAAGTGGCAGACCCTCATCATGACGCATCCCGAAACGACGAGCGGCGCCGTGGCGAATCCGAACTCCTCCGCGCCGAGCAGCGCGGCGATGATCACGTCGCGTCCGGTCTTCATCTGGCCGTCCGCCTGGACGACGATCCGGTCTCGAAGCCCGTTGCCGATCAGGGTCTGCTGCGTCTCCGCCAAGCCGAGCTCCCACGGTATGCCGGCGTGCTTGAGCGAGGTGAGCGGGGACGCGCCCGTGCCGCCGTCATGACCTGAGATGAGCACGACGTCGGCATGCGCCTTGGCGACGCCCGCCGCCACGGTGCCCACTCCGACCTCCGCCACCAGCTTCACGTGCACGCGCGCCACGGGGTTGGCGTTCTTGAGATCGAAGATGAGCTGGGCGAGGTCCTCGATCGAGTAGATGTCGTGGTGCGGAGGCGGCGAGATGAGCCCTACACCGGGGGTGGAGTAGCGCGTCTTGGCGATCCAGGGGTAGACCTTGTCGCCGGGAAGCTGCCCGCCCTCGCCTGGCTTTGCGCCCTGGGCCATCTTGATCTGGATGTCGGTGGCGCTGGCAAGATATTCGCTGGTTACACCGAAGCGGCCTGACGCCACCTGCTTAATTGCCGATTTGCGTGAGTCGCCGTTCCCGTCGGGAATGAAGCGCTCGGGATCCTCTCCGCCTTCGCCGGTGTTGGACTTGGCGCCCAGGCGATTCATTGCGATGGCCAGGGTCTCGTGCGCCTCTTTCGAGATGGAGCCGTAGCTCATTGCCCCGGTCGAAAACCGCTTCACGATCTCGGAGACCGACTCGACCTCCTCGATCGGAACCGGTGGCCGTGCCCCTGTGCGGAACTTCATAAGACCGCGTATCGTTGCCAGCCGCTTTGACTGGTCGTCGACCAGCCTTGAGTAGTCGGAGAAGACGTCGAAGCGCTTGCTGCGCGTGGCGTGCTGGAGCTTGAAGACGGTCTCCGGGTTGAAGAGGTGGTGCTCACCTTCTCGCCGCCACTGGTATTCGCCACCCACCTCGAGTTCGCGGTAGGCGAGTTCTGACTGGCGTTCTGTGAACGCCAGGTGATGGCGGGTCGCGACTTCGGAGGCGATCTCCTCGATTCCCACTCCCTCTATTCGCGAGGGTGTTCCGGTGAAGTACTCGTCCACGAAGCTCGTCTTCAGCCCGACGGCTTCGAAGACCTGGGCACCGGTGTAGGAGGCGACGGTGGAGATGCCCATCTTGGACATCACCTTCAGCACGCCCTTGCATGACGCCTTGATGTAGTTGTGTATCGCCCTGCGCGGGGGGAGGTCCTCCAGCACGCCCTCGCGGATCATGTCCGCAATGGAGTCGAAGGCGAGGTACGGGTTGATCGCGGCCGCGCCGTAGCCGATCAGAAGCGCCATATGGTGAACCTCTCGTGCCTCGCCGGTTTCGACCACCAGTGCCACCTGCGTGCGCTTCTTGGTCCTGATCAGGTGGTGGTGGACCGCTGAGGTGAGGAGGAGCGCCGGGATCGGCGCCATGGACCTGTCCGCTTGGCGGTCCGAGAGGATGATGATGTTCGCTCCGGCGGCGATTCTTTCGCTCACCTGGGCCCGGATGTTCTCGAGTGCCGCGGCCATACCGGCGCCGCCCTCGTCGACCGGGTAGACCCCGTCGATGACCGCCGCTGAGAAGTCCGGGGTGCCGCCCGGTTCGGAGACGTACATGAGCTTGGCCAGCTCGTCGTTGTCTATCACCGGATAGGGCAGCTGGATCTGGCGCACGGAGTGGGGTTCGGGCGCAAGGATGTTGCCTTCGGGCCCGATCGTCCCTGCCATCGAGGTGACCAGCTCTTCACGGATGGCGTCCAAGGGAGGGTTGGTGACCTGTGCGAAGAGCTGGGTGAAGTAGTCATAGAGCATCCGTGAGCGCTCCGAGAGCACCGCCACGGGGGTATCTGATCCCATCGAGCCGATCGGCTCCTGTCCGGTCCTGGTCATCGGAGCGACGATCAGGCGCATCTCCTCGGTGGTGTAGCCGAAGAGTCGTTGCTGCCAGACGATGCTGGAGTGCTGGGGAACCAGCATGTGCCGGGGTGGCAGGTCGTCGAGGGAGAGGAGGTTCTCGTCGATCCACTCCTGGTACGGGCGCTCGGCTGCCAGCCGGCCCTTGATCTCGTCGTCTCCCACGATGCGGCCGGCCAACGTGTCGACGAGGAACATCTTGCCCGGCTGAAGGCGGCCGCGAGCGACAACCCGCTCCGGCTCTATGTCCAGGACGCCTACCTCCGAAGCCATTACGACCAGCCCGTCGCTGGTGACCCAATAGCGCGACGGGCGCAGGCCGTTGCGGTCCAGCACCGCACCGATCTGGGTGCCGTCCGTGAAGGCGATCGAGGCGGGGCCGTCCCACGGTTCCATCAGGGAGGCGTGGAACTGGTAGAAGGCCCGCTTCTCCGGCTGCATCTGCCGATGGTTTTCCCACGCCTCAGGGATCATCATCAGCACGGCGTGAGGCAAGGGCCTTCCGCCGAGATGGAGGAGTTCCAGGACCTCGTCGAAGCTGGCCGAATCCGAGGCCCCCGGCGTGCAGATCGGGAAGATCCGCTCCAAGTCACCGCTGAACAGGTGGGAGGCGAGCAGGCTTTCGCGGGCCTGCATCCAGTTTCGGTTGCCCTTGACCGTGTTTATCTCGCCGTTGTGAGCAATCAGACGGTAGGGGTGCGAGAGCGACCACGAGGGGAAGGTGTTGGTCGAGAAGCGTGAATGCACCAGTGCCAGCGCAGAGACCATCCGTTCGTCGGAGAGGTCGGTGTAGTACTGGCTGACCTGAGGTGTGGTGAGCATGCCCTTGTAGACCATGGTCCGTGCGGACAAGGACGGGAAGTAGACACCTCCCACCTCGTGCTCGACTCTCTTGCGCAGGACAAACGCTACGCGCTCGAGCGGCAGCCCCTCCAGAGTGCGCCCCCTGGAGGCGATGAAGAGCTGTTCGATGTGGGGCTCGGCGGTCTTGGAGCCCGCTCCCAGCGACGAGTTGTCCACGGGAACCTCACGCCAACCGATCACCTCCACCGACTCCTGCTCGGCGATCGCGGCAATGGCCGCCTTGGCCACGGCGGCGTCCCCTTCACGATCGAAGAAAGCCAGCCCCGTGGCATAGCGGCCCGGGTTTGGAAGCTGGAAGCCTGCTACTGACCGAAGGAAGTCGTCGGGAATCTGAATCAGGATTCCCGCACCATCGCCGGTGTCGGGATCGGCACCCGAGGCGCCCCTGTGCTCGAGATTCATGAGCGCAGTGAGACCCTTTTCCACGATCTCGTGCGACTTGCGCCCCTTGATGTCGACGACGAAGGCGACGCCGCACGCGTCGTGTTCGAATTCGGGGCTATAAAGCGTGTTGAAGAGGGAGGCAGGTGCGCTGGATGCCAATCGAGTCTCCAATGCCAGACGGGTACCAATGGTTCCGCTGGGACTTCGTTGGCCCAATGGGTTCCTAAATATTAGACGACTGTGAGGTCGGTGCATGCCAGCCGCCACAAGGCATCACCGGCGGTGAACCGCTTATTCCGTGCCGGCGGCCGGGCGTGGCCCGAAGCCGTCGCGCCTGGCTCCAGTCGGCCGCGTCAACCGGCCAGGAAGACCCCGAGGATCATTGCCGCAGCTGCCGACGTTCCTGATATTGCGCCCCAAACCGCATTCTGAGCCGGAGTCTTGGCCCTGGTGTGCAGCCAGGCGGAGAGACCCGAGAGGGCGACAACCGCCAACTTGACACCCAGCACGACCTTCCAGGCGGTACTGGTCTGCGCCGTCTGGATTGTGGCCACGTTCCAGAAGCCGGTGAGCACCAGCACTGCGTAGGCGGGCCAGGACATCCTGGCAAAAGCCTTTGCCGCCAGGTTGGCCACTCCGTTGCCGGCTCCGCGCAGCGTCGGGACCAGCCCGGCCAAGGTGAACTGCCCGCCCACCCAGATCGCTGCCGCCAAAACATGAATGGAAAGCCTGATCCCGTCCAAGGCGGATGCCAGCATTTAGAAACTCCCCGTTTCAGTAACCAGGACGCACTCGCCTCCGGCTTGTGTGCCCCCGGGTGCGCGGGTATATATCTTAGGCATGCACCCTCTTAGGAGCGCTGACTCGGCAAGCGGGCCGATTCCTGCCTCACCACGGCCATGGGCTGTTTTCTGGCTTCTCGAGCCGGACTCTCCGGCCGACCGCCTCGAGCGCAAGGCGGTTGCCGGCACGTTGGCGCGCTGGAGAGCGGCGGGCTTCTCGGTGGTGGTAGTCGTAGAGGCTGCGCGGGATGTGCATGCGGGGGAGCTTGGCTTGGAAGGTGCCGAGATTCTCCAGGATTCCGAGGGCCTTGTCGCCGCTCGATACGGGGTGGCGAGGGAAGGAGGGGCCCCGTACACTTCGCGGGCGAAGCGTGCATTTGTGGCCGTCGGGACGAATGGAGAGATCCTAAAGCGGGCGTTTCTGTACCAAGTCGAGAATGAGATAGCCGAATTGGCCGATGAATTGTGCCCGGCGCCGGCCCAGGATTCCGGCTGAAAGTGGCCGGTTCCCAAGGGGGTCGCCGCAGGCCAATTTCTTCTCATATTTGCCCCTGAAGCTGTCGATATCGTATCTATGCCAGCGCGCCGAGGGGTTTGGGTGTCCTCCTTGATGATCTCCGGACAACCGTGCTGGCCGGTTGGCGGCTCATCGTCGCTTGATCGCGCGATATTTGCCGGAGGGGCTTGCTGATGAAGACCAACGTGGACGTGGATACCGGAGTTGGAGCCGATGAGGCGACCGTGTCGCTTGCGCGTGCGGGAAGGCGCGTCAACGCGATAAGCACGGGGTTCTCGGCACTGCTGGGCTATGGTCCGAACGAGCTCGACAACCTTGATCTGGCGGTTCTGGTCCATCCGGCCGACCTGGACCTGTTCGAGGCGGCGCTACAGACTTTCTTTGACGAGAACGAGGCCACCCAGGTCGAGGTCCGCCTAATGGACGGCGGCGGCTCCTACATGCGCGTGCGGGCTCTCATCCATTCCACGGCACAAGCTCCGGACAGCTTCCTGATCGCCATCGAGCCCATGGACGACTACGCCAGCTGGGACGGCGAGTCTATCGACACCAGCGCGCCGGAGGAGGCTTACCAGGCATACGAAGAGGAAGCGCCTTCGGCCGCCTTCGGAATCGACCCGGTAACCATGCTGCGCCAACGCGACTTCCTGCTTCACGAATATGAGCTACTTCGCCCGCGCTTGGGACGCGACGTTCCCGGTGCCGCATTGATAGTCGTTGACGTGGATCGGTTCAGCGTGATCGAAAGGGCGATCGGCTCCGGCGGCGCCGGCGCTGTGCTCAAGGTGGTAGGTCACCGTATGGAGGATGCCCTGAATGCCGATCAGATCCTGGTCCATCTGGAGATAGATCGCTTCGGGATTCTTGCGTCAGGGGTAGCGGACCAGGAAACGGCCGAAGCGCTGACGCGAGCGCTGAGGGCGGTGCTCGACAGCCCGGTGGTTGCTCCCGAGGGCGAGGAGGTCGTCGTAACGGCCAGCATCGGAGTAGCGCTTCTGGACGACCCGAGCCTCGATGCCCAAGAGGCGATCTCGCATGCCATGGCGGCGAAGGAGCGTGCCAAGGTGCGGGGATCGGCCAAAGTCGAGTTCTATTCGAGCAAGGAGTCAGCGAACGACGCCAGGGCGCGGAAGAGCTTCGAGAACGACGTTCGGCGCGCGGTCGACGCGGAGGACCTCACAGTTTTGTTTCAGCCGATCTACTCCCTCGACAGTGGGAGGATCGGCGGCGTGGAGGCGCTGGTGCGCATGCGCCATCCGGAGCGCGGAATGCTCTTCCCCGCAGAGTTCATGCAGGTTGCCAAAGATATCGGCCGTCTTCCCCGAGTGGGAACCTTCGTCATCTCCAGCTCTCTGGAGGCGATTGCCGGCTGGCTGCGCACCTACCCTAATTCCGGCCTTGCCCTCAACATCAACCTCTCCGGAGACGAACTGGATGAGCCGGAGGTGGCCAACACCCTCATCGAGGGGATTCAGGCCCTGGAGATCGTGCAAGGCGCCGTCTATGTCGAGCTTTCCGACATCCACGCTGACCTCGACTGCACCTGTCACGATTCGGTGGCGCGCCTCGGCGCGGCCGGCATCGCCCTCAGCGTCGACGAGTTCGGCTCGGGTGCCAGCGCCTTGGCCGTCTTTTCGCGCTATGAAGTCTCTCAGGTCAAGCTGGGCAGGGCCATGGTTCTCGGCCTGGAGGAAAACTCCCGCTCTTGGGGCGTCCTCTCCGGACTCATTGAGCTGGCCCATTCCCTCAGTGCGGAGGTCGTAGGCATCGGCGTCGAAAAGGCCGGCCAGATCCGGCTGATGCGCAAGCTCGGCATCGACAAGGTCCAGGGTTTCCACCTCGGCCAGCCCATGGATCGCGACCAGATAGAAAGCCAGCTCGAACTGGTAGCAGAGTGACGCCTCTTCAGAAGCATTTCGGTAAGGCGGGTTCGCTTCTCCCGTAGAATGATCGACGTGCCGCCCAAGAGAGACTCCCAGCCCAAGTTGCAGGCTTGACGGAAC